>DLZA01000186.1:4015-8980 GCA_003447515.1 Paracoccaceae bacterium | reverse complement strand
GTGGCTCTAAAAGGCATGCACTGGCTTCAGGATAATGGTTTCGTAATGCATGTGGCAGGACGCACGGTTTGGGGTGACACGGACGCTCAAAGCCGCTCCGGCTATGAAGCCCTCTTTGCAGAACAAGGATTTGATATTGATGCTCAGAATCCAGAACACACACTCCTTTTTCCAGAGATGGATGAAACTGTAGAAGTTCCCGAAATTACAACATCTTGCTGGAATATCCTCAACAAATCACCAGACGATGTGATGTGTTCTTCTTCGCGCATGGTGGTGAAATACAAAGGTTCAGAAAACCTGTCTGTTTTGGCATGCACGCTTTTGCCTTACGACGATCAGTTCAACTTGGGTGAGACGCTTGAAGAAGCTGAACAAGCTGTAAAATTAAATCATCCCCATTGCGCAAAATTCTGTATTTTAGGCGGAGCAACATGCTCTTCATGAACGCGTCTTGATGGCATTGCGACAATCAGTTTTGGCCTGGGTTGCACTTGCACTGACCATTTTAATTTGGGGTTCGTACCTTGTGTCAACACGAGCAGCAATGACCCAAAACTTAAGTGCATATGATGTAGGCTTTTTGCGTTCTTTTCCTGCTTCTGTTGCAATGATGCCATTTATCTTAAAACGTGGACTAAAACCAAAAGGAGCAAGTTGGATTGATGTCGGCATCATAGGTGGCCTGGGAGGCACATTATTCACAATTCTACTTGCTAATGGTTTTCGATTCGCACCTGTTGTCGATGGTGGTTTATTTACTCCATCCATGTTGCCAGTATTTGTGGCAATTCTAACGATTGGCTTTGTTGGGCACAGCTACCGCCACATGCAATTCTTGGGCATTGCATTGATCCTGATTGGAGCACTGACCGTGGGCGGCTTTGAAGCAATATCAAACGCTCAAAGCGGCACGTGGAGAGGGCATTTACTGTTCCTCACCGCGTCCTGCTGCTGGGCAGCCTATACTGTCCGCTTCAATTGGGCATCACTTGACCCAATCGATGGTGCAATTTTATTGCTTGCCTGGTCTGCAATCGCGTTTACAATATGCCTTTTAGCATTTGGTACGTCATTAATATTGCTACCAGCATCAGTTCTAACAGTGCAGCTCTTTCAGGGATTTATGGCAGGGTTTGTGGCTAATTTCACTTACCTATATGCCATTCGCGCATTGGGCTCTTCTGTGGCAGCGGCTGCCGCGGCACTTGTCCCAACAGTTGGTGCTATCGGAGGCTGGATCTTTCTTGAAGAACCCATCACAATCGTGAAATGGGGTGGGGTTTCTATAATCGCCGCTGGCGTCATCATTGCCTCAGGCGTATTATCAGGTAACCTTAACAGACGCTAAAACGGGTGTTTGATACTTACATCCAAAGTGCTCAACGCATCATCAACGCGTCCGATAAAACAGACTTCACAACACTTAGGTCCACATCCCGTGTCGTAAACGCCTGGCCTAACCCACGCACCATTATGAAACCGATCACTCCATCCCGCACCTTTTTATCCTGCGCCATTAGTGAAATTAAACCATCCGCATCAGGCAAACTTCCTGAGATATCGGAGAGATCGCATTTCAATCCAATGGACTTGAAATGATTGCGAACCCGACTTGGAACTTCTTGTGCACAATAGTCAAGCTGTTGGGATACCTCAAAAGCGAGCAAACAGCCAATAGATACACCTTCACCATGTAACAGGCGATCTGAATACCCGGTTGCCGCTTCCAACGCATGACCAAATGTATGGCCAAGGTTTAACAAGGCTCGACCTTCCCGTTCTTGCTCATCAGCGGCGACAATCTGCGCTTTCATCTCACAAGATCGTTTGACAGCATATATGCGCTTTTTTACGTCCCCTTCTGCCAAACTGACTGCGTTTTCTTCAAGCCATTCCCAAAATGTTAGATCACCAAGCAACCCATACTTAGCTACTTCGCCGTAGCCGGCAAGAAAATCACGCTGTGTGAGTGTGTCCAAGACCGAGACATCTGCCAATACCAATTGTGGTTGATAAAATGCACCCACAAGGTTCTTACCATGTGGCGAATTGATCCCAGTCTTCCCACCAACCGAACTATCAACTTGCGCTAGCAATGAAGTAGGAATTTGCACAAACCGAATACCTCGGCGCAAAATCGCAGCAGCGAAGCCCGCCAAATCGCCTACCACGCCGCCGCCAAAAGCGATTAGAATGTCGTCGCGCTCAACTTTTTCAGCCAGCAACCACTCCACAGATTTCTGAATATTCTTCCACGACTTCGTCGACTCTCCCACTGGCAAAGTAAGCGTCACTGCTTTGATTCCATCAGAAGCAAGCCCATCAAGCAACGTTTTTAAATGCAAACTAGCGACCAACTCATCTGTAATTATAGCCACCTTTTTGCGCCGCAAAAGCGGCGCAATAAAGGCCCCGCTTTGCACTAATAAATCCGTTCCAATTTCGATATTGTAGGACCGATCATCCAAAGCTACGTGAACCTGTTCGCGCATTATCCTACCTTTACCGTGACGCCACTGTTGGGTGTATTCAACAATGTTGTCACCACTTTCGAAGCCATCTCTTCAACGCCAAGCCCTTTTTGGGATTCCACCACAACTTCAGCCTTTGCATATATGGGATTACGCTTTTTATACAAATTTAGTAGAGATTTATATGGATTTTCCGTTTCCAGTAGAGGTCGCGTATTCCTTTGACGCACTCGCGACCAGAGCAAATCGATATCTGCTTTCAACCAAACTGCCACACTACGTTTTGAAATCAGAATACGGTTCACATCCGACATAAAGGCACCACCACCCGTAGACAAGACACACGGCGCACCTTTCAGCAATCGTTCCAAAACTTGGCTTTCTTTTGCTCGAAAAAACTTTTCACCATCCCGCGTAAAAATTTCAGCAATAGACATGTTGGCGGCTTTTTCAATCTCATGATCCGAATCCAAGAATGCCGCACCAAGCTTTTGCCCTAGTAGATTGCCGACAGCAGTTTTTCCCGCGCCCATTAGGCCGACTAATACAATTGTTTTGCTCAGTTGATAACCCACAACGTCCTTTTCCTACCTCTAACCAAAAAGTAAACCTATGCAAATTACTGTAGATGCACCATTATCAATTCTCAAATTTGGTGATAACACTGTCTAAAATTCAAACAACCCCTCCTGCTCGTTTTCTTTGAAACACAGCGTAACAGGGTACGAGAAAGTAATGGCATCAAGGGCGAATAAATATGGGTAAGTTAATCAAATTTTTTTTTATTTTGATGATTGTCGGATTTTTGGGTTTGTTAGGATTCTCCTACTTTGGCGATCTTTCCACCCCTCAAAAAAAGGTGAAAATTCCTGTTACGCTTGACGAATTATAAATTTTTAATCCCAACGTTTCTTTTGTTTTTGGCTTTGCCCATCGTGGCACAAAGCCAGACTCGACAAAGCATTGAACAGAGTACGCTTAAAACTTTTGTTATGCCGCGCAGTGGTAACTCTGCAGAAACTATTAAGGAATTCCCCCTACCAACATCCCAGCCAGATGCGGTTGGAATCTTAACGTACAAACAAACTGGAATTTCACAGAAGTTTTGGGGCAATTCCGATCCTGACGTAATTGCGCGTTTAATAGAGCCCTATTTCGATTTCACTCTACCAGAAATTACGGCTCTTTGGCAGCGCATAGCACTTAGCGAAATTGATGCGCCAACGGAAACAGGGAAACCAGGGGAGATTCTTTCAGCACGGGTAGCACATTTATTAAATACAGGCGCACTTGATCAGGCTGAGGCGTTATTAAACCAAGCAGAATTATCAACACCTGATTTGTTTCACCAAGCCTTTAATGTCGGTTTGTTAACGGGACGTGCACAGGCTGCATGTGCCAAAATGCTGCGCAATCCGTCGCTCTCGCCAAGTCTTAAGGAACGCATTTTCTGTTTGGCGCGCGAAAATGATTGGACCGCGGCAGCCTTGACCCTTACCGCAGGAAAATCTTTGCACCAAATTTCTGAGTTAGACGCAGAACTATTAACTTTGTTTCTCGATCCTGAATTATTCGACGAGGCTAATCCACCCCCTGCCCCTGTACCACTCACAGCACTCGATTTCATCATGCGCGAGGCCCTGGCAATGCCCCGCAGCGGGCAAGCTCTTCCGTTAGCGTTTCTACACCAGGATTTGCAGCGCGAAACAGGCTGGCGCAATCAAATTATTGCAACGGAGCGCTTAGTGCGCTCACAGGCACTGCCATCACAGCGACTGATAACACTCTATCAACAGAGTACACCCTCGGCCTCTGGGGGCGTTTGGATGCGTGTAGCAACGGTGCAAAAACTTTTTCAGGCGATCAGAGATGGCCAACCAAAAAAGATTTCTGAAGCTCTGCGAACGGCTTATAGTACTCTGAAGGCAGTTGGACTCAGCTTTATCCTTGCGGATATTGCAACTAATGAGCTCGATGGCAAAAAACTGACAGCAAAAGGAGATAGAGTGAGGTTTCAACTTCAGCTGTTGCACAAAAATGCAGCTAAATTAGTTGAGCCAATCTCAACTCAAGACCCTGCAGATTCATTTACAAAAAGCATTGCACTTGGCAAAATTCCCCAATTTGCTAATTCCGAGATGCAAGCCGCCATTCGCGCAGCTCTTAGAGGTACCCCATCGTCCAATTCTCTTATTGTCGATGCACAACAAGGCCGTACGGGTGAGGCAATTTTGAAGTCCATAACAAATCTTGTGAAATCCCGCCACCGCGACCCAGCAGCCGTCGAGACTGCCATAGCGACACTACGCATTGCAGGGTTGGAAGAAGAAGCACGGCGCATCGCAATACAAGTAATTTTAAATTTAAATGGGCCTATATAGTGCAAAATTGGATTGAAAATTTTTTGGAAACAATATTCGCAGAGCAGAATGCGTCTGATAACACCATTAAGGCCTATGCTGCCGACCTTTCAGAATTTTATGGGTATTTA
>DLZA01000186.1:530-3623 GCA_003447515.1 Paracoccaceae bacterium | reverse complement strand
GTCTTGACGCACGTGGCATGGCTCAAGCAACCCGAGCACGTCGGTTATCGACAGTGCGACAACTTTACCGATTTGCATTTGAAGAAGGTTGGCGCAGCGACGACCCTGCTGCGCAAATACGCGGCCCAAAGAAAAAACGGCATTTGCCGAAAACTTTGTCTGAGATAAATGTCGAACGGTTACTAGATGCCGCGCAGCAAACAGGCCGCTCAGAATTTGACCGGTCACGTAACAGCTGTTTGATGCAACTCATGTATGCCACGGGAATGCGAGTAACAGAGTTAGTGTCCTTGCCGGTGGCATCAGTGCGAGGCAACCCGGACATGATACTTGTTCGCGGCAAAGGCGATAAAGAGCGAATTGTTCCTCTCTCACCCGCATCAAAAATGGCGACAGCGGCATGGTTAAAAAAACGAGATGCGGCCGAAGAAACTCTTAAAGTTACAGGCAAAGCTACATCGAGTTTTTTGTTTCCATCAGCAGGTAAATTAGGGCACCTGACACGCATTCGATTTTACACGTTAATTAAAGAGATCGCAGTTGTAGCCGGCGTGAGCCCCGAGACAGTAACACCGCACGTGTTGCGTCATGCATTTGCTACGCATCTTTTGGCAGGAGGCGCAGATTTACGCGTGATCCAAATGTTGCTTGGTCACGCGGATGTGGCTACGACCGAGATCTACACACATGTTCTCGATGAAAGCTTAAAATCACTAGTTCTAAAGCATCATCCTTTGGCGGATGACTGACGACGCATAATCTGAGGCAGTGTGTCTTCAGAGGGCCAAAATCCTGTTTCAAGTGCTGTATCGTATCCTTGTGTGAGACCAGCAGCATGCATAGCTGCAATTGACCGGGCCGTGTCATAGGTGAATCGTTTGCGGGTCAACTCATCACCATTTAAGATGGCGTAAGCACCCCGCGGATCACCATCGTTTGGCGGCATACCAACCGCACCTGGATTAATCCAACGGATACCATTTACAGATCGTTCCATCCCGATGCCCGTATGTCCTGCAATTACGCCGTCAATCGGACCTACTTGAGACTGCAAGATGTTTATTTCAAAAAGAAGCTCAACATCTGGAACAATGGGCCAAACAAAACTACTAATGCCACTTGCCCCGCCATGAACGACGGAATAGCGTTTTCCTGAGTGGGTAAAGATAATGCGCTCTGGCAATTCAACCATCCACGACTTGCTGTCTATAGTTATTTCGTTTTGCGCATGTGCGTACCAACTGCGCGACAGTATCGAACAGGTGGAACCCTCGTCATACCCACATCCACAGTCATCCGCATTTTTTGAAAGTTGTAGCTCACAATTACCAAGCAGAACAGGACAACCAAGGCGTCGAATACGATCCACACAGGCCTGGCCATCAGCGCAATACGCCACTAAGTCACCCGAACAAATCATGTTGCCTGGTGGAATACCTCGAGCCTGGGCCCTCTCAATCACAGCATTAAGTGCCTCAAAATTTGAATAAATTCCTCCAAAAAGTAGGACTTCGCCATACAACTCTCCTATATCGGTGATGCGCATTGCGGCTCTTCTCTTGCAGGGGACGTTCATGAGGCCCATAAATGTCAGAAAATTAGTAATAGGGATTACGTGAATGGACACTGCACAAAGTGCAACAGTTATAATGGATTTTGAAGCATGGGTAACCGTGATAACAATAATTTTTTTACTGTGTATATCAGGCTTCTTTTCAGGCAGTGAAACGGCGTTGACAGCGGCGTCGCGAGGCAAACTGCACTCTCTGGCCGATCGTGGGTCTGTTGGCGCTAAGCGTGCGTTAACACTGACCGAGAATTCAGAGCGATTAATTGGCGCAGTTCTATTAGGCAACAACCTCGTAAATATACTTGCCACATCTCTTGCGACCAGCTTATTTTTACGCTTCTTTGGAGAAAATGGCATCGTCATAGCGACACTGGCGATGACGGCACTAATACTAGTTTTTGCCGAAGTACTACCAAAAACCTATGCAATTTTACAGTCCGAAAGGGCGGCAACAATAGCATCTCTACCAATAACTATTCTGGTGGCCCTGCTATCGCCAATTGTTTTGTTAGTGCAAGTCATAGTGCGTAGCATCCTGCACATATTTGGCGTTTCTTCGGACCAAACCGAGTCAGGTGCTGCACAGGCTGAAATCGCTGGAACCATAGCGCTTGGTCACGTTGAGGGGAATGTGGATCGTGATGATCGTGACCGTTTGCTCGGAGCGCTTGACTTAAAGGACCGTGAAGTAAATGAGATCATGTTGCACCGCTCTGACATGGAAATGATTGATGCAAACAACCCACCACAAGACATTATTAACCAATGTTTAACATCGCCCTATACACGGTTACCCCTTTATGAAGGCGATCCAGAAAATATCGTTGGTGTCATACACGCCAAAGACCTTTTGCGGGCGGTCAACAAATTGATGCGCCACGAAGAAAATAACATTAATGCGCTCGATGACTTCCAAGCACTTAATGTAGCAATGAAATCATATTTTGTGCCAGAAACCACAACTCTTGATGATCAGCTCCGCGAATTCTTACGCCGCAAAACGCACTTCGCACTGGTCGTAGATGAATATGGCGCTCTGCAAGGCTTGATAACACTTGAGGACATCATTGAGGAGATTATTGGTGAAATTTCCGACGAACATGATGTGGACGATCAACTCACACCACACATGGATGAAGCGGGTAATTATGTGATCGACGGTGCGATGACAATTCGTGACTTGAACCGCGCGCTAGAATGGTCCCTGCCCGATGAAGAGGCGAACACGATCGCAGGTTTGGTGATCCACGAAGCACAGATGATCCCAGATGTTGGTCAGGTCTTCACGTTCCACAAATTCAGATTTGAAATTGCAGAACGCGAACAAAATAAGATCGCACGGCTACGGATAAAACAACTCTAGGAACCTTTGAACAGGTAACCTAGCCATGTGCCGTTTCGGAATTTAATAATAACCTGCTACGCTAACGCATGACTGCGATAATCATTTTTTCACTAGGAGAAAATGGTTGTATGAGCAGATAAAAGGGGATTACGTTATTTGGTATGGATAGTCATTTCTG
>DLZA01000186.1:0-145 GCA_003447515.1 Paracoccaceae bacterium | reverse complement strand
CTTTGGATCAACGTATACACCACAGGCAGATCGACCAGTGCGCAATGCCAGATTTCTGCAGCCCACGCCTACTAACTCAGACGAGAAAGCCGCAATGGACGTGTAGAAATTGGTTGGTCAATGCAATAACTCGATTTTAACACAT
>DLZA01000403.1:3955-4080 GCA_003447515.1 Paracoccaceae bacterium | reverse complement strand
GGGCAGGGCGACTTTGCAGTGTCTTTGGATGAAAAACACTCCCCATCTCGTCACAGATTTACAAAGTGGTCCAGAAAGTGGTCCTGTGGCTAGGTTTTGCAGGTACCAAACCAATTTTTATATAA
>DLZA01000403.1:871-3622 GCA_003447515.1 Paracoccaceae bacterium | reverse complement strand
AATAATTACAATTACTTAAATATTATTATTGGTGCCCAGAAGAGGACGTCGAACTTTCTATAATTCTGTTTAAATACAGATATTTGATTTTATTCTGAAATTAAAAAGCGGTCCCGAAAGCGGTCCTGATTTGTGCGTTACATCAGGGTGACTTTGTGGCTTGCACCCAAAACCGAACATTGACCGTGCCAATGCCTGAGGTCTGCTATGCTGACAACGCAGCCCTTTGCTAAATCGATTTCAACGGCTTCTTTGAGGTATCGCTTCTCTTGAAGTCCAACAGTTATATCAAGCTGAGAAAATTTAGGCCGTCCGCCAATCCAGCACGACTTTCCCAGAATGTCCTGACTTCATAGCAGCGAAACCTTTGTCGTAGTTTTTCACCCCAAAGCGGTGCGTAATGATCCCTGATACGTCCAATCCGTTTTGCAACATGGCGATCATTTTGTACCACGTCTCAAATATCTCACGTCCGTAGATGCCTTTTAGCGTGATCGCCTTGAAGACAATCCGGCTCCAATCAACAGGGCTTTTTCCCGGTGGAATCCCGAGTAGCGCAATACGCCCGCCCATTACCATTGCCTCGATCATTTGATCTAGGGCTATTTGGTTGCCGGACATTTCCAGACCTACATCAAAACCTTGCGTGATCTTTAGTTGCGCTTGAATGTCGGCCAGATCGGTTCTGGTTACATTCACGGGCGTGACGTCTGCGACTTTGGTCGCCAGATCGAGGCGATCTTGGTTGATATCCGTGATCACCACGTTGCGTGCGCCTGCGTGCCGGGCAACAGCCGCTGCCATGATACCGATAGGGCCTGCACCTGTGATCAACACGTCCTCACCCAGCAGATCGAACGACAGGGTCGTATGAACAGCGTTGCCCAAGGGATCGAGGATCGCGCCAATGTCGTCGCTAATTTCGTCCGGTAGCGGCACGACGTTGAACGCAGGAAGGCGGAGGTATTCAGCAAATGCGCCTTGTTCATTCACTCCAATGCCGCGCGTTTCCGGATCAAGGTGGAACTTGCCTGCACGGCTTTGACGTGATTGTTTGCCGATAAGGTGACCTTCGCCGCTGCACCTTTGCCCCAGCGTTAACCCTTCGACATTACGCCCAAGTTCAACGATTTCACCCGCAAATTCATGGCCTGTTATCAAAGGCACGGGGACTGTCTTTTGGGCCCATTCGTCCCAGTTCCAGATGTGAATATCCGTGCCGCATATACCTGTCTTGTTTATACGGATCAGCACATCATCTGGTCCGACCTCAGGCACAGCTGCCGTTTGCAGCCACAGTCCTTCGCGTGCGTGGGCCTTGACCAGCGCATTCATTTCATTGATCATTTTAACACTCCCACGGCTTTGCCGGCGGTTTCAAAAGCGGTGAGTGCACGATCCAAATCATCTTTTGTCAGGGATGCGTTAATCTGCGTGCGGATGCGGGCTTGGCCGCGTGGCACGACGGGGAAGAAGAACCCGCTGACATAGACGCCTTCGTCAAATAGGCGTGCTGCCATGTCTTGCGCCAGATGCGCCTCGCCCAACATGACCGGAATAATTGGGTGTTCGCCGGGTAACAGATCGAACCCCAGACGAGTCAAACCCGCACGCCAGTAGGCCGCGTTTTCGAACAGTTGCGCACGCAAGGCGTTGCCTTCTTCGACCAGACGAATTGCCTCAATCCCAGCCGCAACGATAGATGGGGGCAAGGAATTGGAGAACAGATAGGGTCGCGCACGCTGGCGCAGCAGGTCAATCACGGGTTGGGGGCCAGCAATATAACCACCGATCGCGCCGCCGAGCGCCTTTCCAAGCGTGCCAGTCATTATGTCGACATCGACGCCAAAATGCGCGGACGTGCCTTCACCTTTTGGACCCATGAAGCCGGTTGAATGGCAATCATCGACCATGACCAGTGCGCTGTAAGCTTCTGCCAGTTTGGTGATATTGGGCAGATCAGCGAGGGTTCCGTCCATGCTAAACACACCGTCTGTCGCAATCATGATGAACCGCGCGCCATTCGCTGTGGCCGCCTGCAACTGCGCCTCAAGATCGGCCATGTCAGAGTTCGCGTAGCGATAGCGTTTAGCCTTGCACAACCGAATGCCATCAATGATCGACGCATGGTTCAACGCGTCCGAGATAATCGCATCCTCTGGCCCCAAAAGTGGTTCAAACAACCCGCCGTTGGCGTCAAAACAAGCCGCGAACAGGATGGAATCGTCCTTGCCTAAGAAATGGGCCAGCCGCGTTTCCAGATCGCGATGCAGGTCTTGGGTGCCACAAATAAACCGAACTGAAGCCATGCCAAAACCTTTGGTATCCATCGCCCCTTTCGCAGCTTTGATCAGATCAGGATGGTCAGCCAAGCCAAGGTAATTGTTCGCACATAGATTGATCACCGACTTACCGTTCGCGGTGATCTGCCCAGCTTGGGGGGACGAAATTAAGCGCTCGTGCTTCATCATTTTTTCAGCGTCAATCCGCTCCAGCGTTTCGTTGATATGGTCTAGAAATGCAGTCGTCATAGCGCCCTCCGTTTTCTGGAAGGTTTCATAACGGATAACATTCCGCAATGGTGGAAGTACGCTAAAGTGGATAAAAATCTGTTAAATTGGATTTATTTAAGCGCCATGCACCACCAAAAATGCACGGGCTGGTCCGTCAGCGCTAATTTTATGGGCAACATCTGCCGCGTAACGTCCTGTGTCACCGTTAGACAACTGCTCAACCGCATCACCGCTGGTC
>DLZA01000403.1:0-559 GCA_003447515.1 Paracoccaceae bacterium | reverse complement strand
TCAACCGCATCACCGCTGGTCACGGTCAGGTGCCCTGCAATTACTGTTAGGTGTTCGCGTGCGCCCTGGGCGTGTGGTAAGCTATCCAGCACACCGTCTTGTTTAAACTGAAGATCATAGACTTCATGCCGCCCCGCCTCTTCGGGGGGCGAAAGAATGCGGATCGAACACCCAGTGCCGTGATTATCAATCGCAGGCACATCACCACTCCGTAAAACTTCAACACGGCTTTCCTGATCATCCTCAAGAAGTCCGGCAAAATCTACCTGAAGCGCCTTGGTCAAGTTCCACAGAGTCGAAATCGTTGGCGATGATTCCCCGCGTTCGATCTGACTGACCATACTGCGTGACACCCCAGATAATTTAGCGACAGCGTCAAGCGACAATTGCTTATCACGGCGCGCGTCCTTCAGGCGATTTGGTAGTAAAGATAGTATTGCGTCGGAGTTTTCCATGATAACGGATTGTAGCGAAAAGCAGTCGTTCGCTGCAAGGCAAAACTTTGGTAGGTCTGGGCTCGAAGTAGCCGTTCGCAGCACTGTGCATCAATGGCCGCATT
>DLZA01000108.1:1840-6738 GCA_003447515.1 Paracoccaceae bacterium | reverse complement strand
TCGAGTTCAAAAAAGTTACGATGGAGAGCTCTTAGTCGTAAAGGATCTAAACCTTAAAATTGCCAAGGGCGAGTTCCTCACAATGCTAGGACCCTCAGGGTCGGGGAAGACGACATGTCTGATGATGCTAGCTGGTTTTGAAACTGCGACAAGCGGAGATATTTTGCTCAGTGGTAGCCCGATTAATAACATACCGCCCCACAAACGTGGTATCGGCATGGTGTTCCAAAACTATGCCCTGTTCCCGCACATGACAGTTGGGGAGAACTTGTCCTTCCCTCTAGAGGTCCGCAACATGGGAAAATCTGAGCGTGAGACTAAAGTTAAACGCGCCCTAGATATGGTGCAGATGGGTGATTTTGTTGCGCGGCGACCGGCACAATTATCAGGTGGGCAACAACAACGGATAGCGCTGGCCCGTGCATTGGTTTTTGATGCAGAGCTAGTACTGATGGATGAACCGTTGGGTGCGTTAGACAAGCAATTGCGCGAACACATGCAATTCGAGATCAAGCATATCCACGAAAACTTAGGAATTACGGTTGTTTATGTAACTCACGACCAATCAGAGGCGCTGACTATGTCTGATAGGATCGCTGTGTTTAATGATGGTGTAATTCAACAACTAGCTCCGCCAGAAGATTTGTACGAGAGACCTGAAAACGCGTTCTGTGCGCAATTTATAGGTGAAAACAACACTTTGATGGGGACTGTTAAATCTATCGACGATAACATCGCATCAATCACTTTAGATGATGGCGCCGAAGTACGCGGTTTTGCTGTGAATTGTGGTGGTACCGGTAGCCGTACCACTATGTCACTGAGACCAGAGCGCGTGTTTGTCGGGGGCCGTGAGGGCCTTGTTACCACTCAAGCTGAAGTGAAAGAACTTATCTACCTCGGTGACCACATTCGTTGCCGCATGAACGTGCATGGTAATGATGAATTTGTGGTGAAGGTTCCTAACTCTTCGGGCCACAAACACTTAGAAGTGGGTGAAAAAACTGATATCAGTTGGGAAACTGACGATTGCCGAGCGCTTGATGCGTAAGCATTGAGCGTTTTTGGTTGAACTGCGTGCTCGACCCGTGAGTGCGCAGGATAAGGGAGAAACGGGTTAAAACTAACTAGGAGAAGTTCAAATGAAAATCAAAACATTACTGATGGGTGCTGCGGCAACTGCGATGTTCGCAGGTGTTGCGACAGCAAAAGACCTAACAGTTGTTTCTTGGGGCGGTGCTTACACCAAGTCACAAGTAGAAGCCTATCACAAACCCTGGATGGCTAAGACCGGTAAATCAATAACATCCGAAGACTACAACGGAGGCATGGCTGAAATCAAAGCTCAAGTCGAAGCTGATAACGTAACTTGGGATTTGGTTGATGTTGAATTGTCACAAGCGATTAGTGGCTGCGATGAAGGCCTTTTGGAAACAATTGATCACTCTATTTTGCCAGCTGCTCCTGATGGTACAGCTGCAACAGATGATTTTTTGCCAGGTACATTGTTTGACTGTGCCGTTGCGAATATTGTTTGGTCCACAATCTTTGCGTATGACGAATCCGTGATGGGTAATAACAAGCCAACGACTATTGCGGATTTTTTCGATACAAAAAAATTCCCCGGTAAGCGTGGCCTTCGTAAAAATCCAAAAGCCAACTTGGAAATGGCTTTGGTTGCTGACGGCGTTCCATCCGACCAAGTTTATGACGTTCTCGCCACGCCAGAAGGCATCGATCGTGCCTTTGCTAAACTAGACACACTGAAAGCTGATGCGGTTTGGTGGGAAGCAGGTGCGCAGCCTCCACAACTGTTAGCCGATGGCGAAGTTGTTATGACAACAGCGTATAATGGTCGTATTTTCAACGCAGTTGCGTCTGAAGGCCAAGACTTTGCAATCGTTTGGGATGCGCAAATCTATGACTTAGACCTTTGGGTTATCCCTAAAGGTTCGCCGAATAAAGAGGCTGCCATGGATTTTCTCGCGTTCTCCACGGCAACTGAGCAGTTAGCTGCACAGGCGTCTTGGATCTCATATGGTCCAGCACGTGCATCTTCTGCGGCTTTGGTCGGTTCATTCCACAATAACCCAGACCTTGCTATGGCACCACAAATGCCAACAGCGCCAAATAACTTTGGCACAGCTATCCAGAACGACTTTGAATTCTGGGCTGACAACCAAGATGAATTGAACGAACGTTTCAACACCTGGTTGGCCAACTAATTTGACTTTGGTTCAAGCAGCGATGGGGCCATATTGGCCCCATCGATCCTTTAAATTTTCTCAAAAAGTGCTATGCCCAACACCTCAGTAGATTACACCGCAACTTTAACAGCAGCGGACGGAACCCCTCTCAAGAAAAAGCTACGCCAAGCGTTGTTTCGCAGCAGAGTAAGGGCTTTAGGGCTTGTTGTCCCGTTATTAATCCTGATCGTCATGGCATTTTTAATCCCAATTGTGATGTTTCTGGGCCGTGGTGTGCTGGAACCTAGATCGGACAGTTTTTCTACATATATGTTGAATATAAGTCCGATTTTGCAAGAATGGGACGGTAATACTCCCCCAACTGAAGTAATGTATGCCGCATTGGTTGCCGATTTGGTACAGACCCGCGCAGACAAGACAATCGGTAAGGTGGCTACGCGTATTAACCGTGAATTATCCGGCACGCGATCTTTGTTTACGTCTTCTGGTCGTAAAGCTAAATCCTTACAGGCTCCATTCGCTGAAAGCCTGCCCGCACTCAAAAAGAAGTGGGGCGACATTGAAACTTGGCGCGCTATGAAGGTTGTGTCCAAGCGTTTTACTATGGCCTATCTGGCTTCTGCGGTGGATTTAAAAGTTAATTACGATGGCTCAGTTCAACGCAAAGGTGAAGATCGTCGAATTCATATGAAACTGTTAGGGCGTACCCTGCAGATATCCATCATTGTGACGATTATGGGAGTGATCCTTGGCTATCCTATCGCGTTCTTACTTTCGACTTTGTCCGTCCGCACCTCGAACTTGCTATTGATCCTTGTTTTATTACCGTTCTGGACATCGCTGTTGGTGCGAACGACAGCGTGGATTGCTGTATTGCAAGGGCAGGGTGTACTGAATGACTTATTCGTTGTTTTCGGGCTTGCATCTGATGATGATCGCTTCAGCCTGATTTATAATAAAACAGGCACATTGATTTCCATGACGCATATTTTGCTCCCGTTTATGGTTTTGCCTTTGTATTCTGTAATGAAAACTATCCCACCGACTTATGTCCGAGCCGCGAAGTCAATGGGCGCTACCCCGTGGACTGCGTTTTGGCGTGTATATTTCCCACAATCTATTCCGGGAATTGGCGCGGGTGGTATTTTGGTCTTTATCCTTGCGATCTCTTTCTACATCACGCCTGCTTTGGTGGGTGGACAATCAGGAACAATGATTTCGAACATCATTGATTTCCACATGCGATCGTCGTTGAACTGGTCTTTGGCAGCGGCTCTGGGATTTGTTTTATTGGTAATCGTGTTGTTCTTGTATTGGCTATACGATCGGATAGTGGGCATTGATAATATGAAGTTGGGTTGACCAAATGAGTACTGTCGTACAGCAATACCGTTACATACCACCACGCCCTCCTATGTGGTTTAATCTTGCCTGGCCTGCAGGGTTTGGAGCATTGATTGGTTTTCTTACGGCACAGGGGCAATTCGCCTTGATGATCCCTTATGCCATTGCGGGCGGTCTAATTACAGCGATATTGGCATATGTTTCGATCGTTTTCTTAAAAACCCGCAAGCTTGCTGGGCCGTTTGGTTTGCTTTCGTTTGGTTTACTTGGCGCGATGATATTTGGGCTTTCCTACGGCGTGCTGATCGCCGTGGTAGGTTTTATCTTGGCGCGAATGGCAATCTGGTTGTCCACTGGAGATTATCGTTTGAACCAGCCTCCATACGTCACGTCGAACGAGGTTTTATGGTTTTACACATTTCGATCTATATGTGGCCTAATTTTCTTATTTCTGATCGCACCCATTGTTGTTGTGATTCCTCTATCATTTAATCAAGAACCGTATTTTTCGTTTACCTCGGGCATGCTCGCACTCGAAGGAGAAGCTTTTTCCCTTCGCTGGTATGCTGATATTTTACGTAATGGCATGGGTGCCCCTGATGCGGTGGTGGGTTGGTGGGCAGATATGTGGAACAACGCGCAATGGATACGTTCTGTGCGCAATTCTTTCTTTGTGGGTATCATGTCAACTGTTTTGGCAACAAGCATTGGCACATTAGCAGCTATTGGGTTGTCCCGCTCTGAGATGCCATTCAAAAAGCCGATCATGGCCTTGCTAATTTCCCCGATGATTGTGCCTCTAGTGATTATTGCGTCTGGCATGTTTTTCACCTTTTCCGACTTTAAGATCCCATTCCTTTATGAAAAAGGGATTGCGAAAACATACTTGGGTTTAATCATTGGCCATGCTGTTTTAGGCACGCCGTATGTGATTATCACTGTGACTGCAACACTTGTTGGATTCGATCAAAGCTTGACCCGTGCTGCGGCGAACATGGGCGCAAGCCCTATTCGAACATTTTTTAAGGTGCAAATGCCGCTGATTCTTCCAGGTGTGATTTCTGGCGCTTTGTTTGCTTTTATTACGTCCTTTGACGAGGTGGTTTTAACCTTGCAATTGGCTGATGTGTCTCAGCGGACAATACCACGCCAGATGTTCTCTGGTATTAGGGAACAGATCAGTCCGACCATTCTTGCTGTAGCAACAATTCTTGTGATCATTTCCATTGCATTGCTGACCGTAGTTGAGCTGCTGCGCCGTCGGTCCGAGCGCATGCGTGGGCTGTCACCAGCTTAACTGAGATGGCTATTCGTCCCGCTCTAAAAAGGCTTTACCGATAGGTAGTG
>DLZA01000108.1:0-1460 GCA_003447515.1 Paracoccaceae bacterium | reverse complement strand
TTTTTTGCAAAAATAAAGAATTTACATCGCTCGCAATATTATGAGCCATACTGTGACACTAATGACGGCTGTGGCTGTACCGATGAGCACACCACTGGCGGCTGTAGCTTTAGCTCTATTATAAATGTTTGCAAAAACATAAGTATTGATGCCCGGTGACATGGCTGCTGTAAGCACTACGACTTGGGTAGTTTCTGCGCTGAGCGAAAAGACTTTAGTTGACATGAAAAGGGCGATGCACGGGTGGATGACCAATCGGAGCAACAAAACCATTGCAGTTTCACCTTTGTTTGTTGCAATGCCGTAGCGCACTAGTACTGCACCAAGGCCAAAGAGTGCTGCAGGCAGGGCTGCGCTTGCCATCATGTCTGTAGCATCCCAAAGGCTTTGAGGAAGCCTCAAGCCGGTAAGGTTTACAAAAAAACCAATGCTTAGACCAATCATCAGCGCATTTGAGAAAATGGCTTTTGTTACTATTTTGAGTGTATCAGGGAGCGCGCGGCCATCTGAGCGAGAAAATTCCATTGTCGTGATGCCAAGGAGATAGCAAAGGGGGGCGTGCACAGAGACAATGGCTGTTATCGGACCGAGAGCATTAGTCCCAAAAGCGCGTTCCACAATTGGAAAGCCGAGCAAAACAGAATTGGCAAATAAAGCGCAAAACCCGACAGCAACTGCTTCACCTGCACGACGTCTAAAGAGGTATTTTGCACCAAGCATGCCAAGAAAGAAACAGGTGGCTGAACCAGTATAAAATGCGCCAAGAAGTTGGGGTTCGAATGCTGCTGGAAGGTCTAAGTTTGCGATCGCGTTGAACAGAAGGCATGGGATGGCAAAGTTCTGCGTAAACTTCATTAACGCGTCCGCATATTCGTCTTTAAAGAAGCGAAAATAAACTGCGCTATAGCCTGCGCCTACAATAAGAAAGACAGGAGCAACAACAAGGAATACCTCTATCATGCAGGGAGCCTGATTTGCATTCCATCATAGGCTGCCGTGATGTAGTCGGGCGTCTCTGCACAAACAGTAGCATAGTCGAGATCATTGTGCATGTTTGTTAGTACGGCATGTTTAGGCGCTGCTCTTTCGATCCATTGGAGCGTTTTTGCTAAGTGTGAATGTGTTGGATGGGGTTCGCGGCGTAAAGCGTCGATAATCCAGATGTCTAGGCTTTGGACCATATCCCAGGCGGTATCATTCATGTCTGAAATGTCAGGTAAATAAACTAAACCTTCGATCCGAAACCCGTTGGATTGGATTGGTCCATGATCTACTAAGAATGGGCTGAGCGTAACTGTTCCACCATCACCCGTAATACTGACAGGGCCCGTCATATTGTTCATCTCAAGGATAGGCTTGTAGAGTGTGCCGGGGACTTGTTCAAACGTGTAGCCAAAACGTTGGCGCAACGTTTTTTGTGTCGCCTCATCCGCCCAGATTGGGAGACGCTTGCGCATATT
>DLZA01000233.1:461-5795 GCA_003447515.1 Paracoccaceae bacterium | reverse complement strand
AATTGCTCTGAAAGTTCTGGGACTAATTGCTCGAGCGATAGTTCTGGTACGATCTTACCTTTGGGGCGGCCAAAATGAGCAAGCAAAATTACTGAACCTCTTTCAGATATAATGTGTTTTATAGTTGGAACGATACGTGTAATTCGTGTTGCATCAGTAACAACGCCATTCTTTATCGGAACGTTAATATCAACCCGCGTTAAGACACGCTTACCTACCAAATTAAACGCATCCAGTGTTTCCCATGTCATACTATATTCCTTATCGCCAAAAGGCGAGCCAATTGAAGAGGTGGAGTACTTTCAAACTCTACAAGATACGTATCTAGCGCCAATAGCTGACTAAGATCTTGTTGCGTCAAAGATCAAAGCGAAAGACTTGTTTCCCAAAGCTGCCGCTCATGTTTGCGTCATGCAATATCAACCGTTAGATAAGCTTCCCCATTGCTACCGCTGTGTCAGCCATACGGCAAGAGAAACCCCACTCGTTATCGTACCAAGAAAGTATTCGCACAAGATTTCCTCCCATTACGGTTGTTTGAAGGGATGCAAAGTTGGAGGAGTGCGTGTTGTGTGTGTAGTCGATGGATACCGTTGGTTCGTCTACGTATTCGACGATTCCTTTAAGTGTTCCGACGGATGCCGCACGTACTGCTTCATTAATTTCTTCAACGGATGTGGTGCGTGTGGGAATAAAATTTAGGTCAATTGCGGAGACATTTGGTGTCGGCACTCGTATGGCGGAGCCATCTAGGCGGCCTTTGAGCTCTGGTAATACCAAGCCAACTGCTTTGGCTGCCCCAGTTGTGGTGGGAATCATGGACATAGCTGCTGCTCGGGCACGATACAAATCTTTATGGCGACGATCGAGCATTGGCTGATCGCCTGTGTACGCGTGGATCGTAGTCATGAAGCCTTTATCTATACCAATGGCGTCATTTAGAATTTTAGCAATTGGAGCCAAGCAGTTTGTTGTGCATGAGGCGTTTGAAACAACAAGGTCATCCGAGGTCAATTTGCTGTGATTCACCCCGTAAACAATTGTTGCATCGACGTTAGATGCAGGTGCTGATATGAGAACACGCTTTGCGCCACGCTCTAAGTGGACGGCTGCGTGTTCTTTGGAGTTGAATTTGCCTGAGCACTCCAAAACTACGTCGACGCCATCCCAATCTAATTCAGTAGGGTCGTATGTTGAAAACATACGGATTGGCCCTTGCCCCACATCCATAGTTTTTTCGCTGATTTTTATTTCACTGGGAAAGCGGCCGTGCACGCTGTCATATTTCAGCAGATGTGCGGTTGTTTCCAAGGGGCCTGTGGCATTCATTGCTATTACCTGAATATCGTCGCGGCCGCTTTCGATGATATGTGATAGGGTGGCCCGACCAATGCGGCCAAATCCGTTAATACCAACTTTGAGTGCCATTATTTTCCCTTAAATACGATATGAGGAATTGCGCGTTAACTATTAGAAAACGCGTAAACCTATAATGCGCTAATTAAAACCGTTGGGCGCCACGGAACCCAACAATGTTAACGTTAAAGCTTTATGTTAACGTTAAAGAAGGTTCCTCACGCGCTCTACAACTGCCTCTACTGTGATGCCAAAATTTTTGTAGAGCTCGTCGGAAGGGGCGGAGGCGCCGAAGCTGTCCATGCCGATGAAGTCTGCCTTGTTGGCTTTGCCGCGTTCACCGCACAGCCATTTATCCCAACCCATGCGGACAGCTGCCTCAACACCGAGCCGAACAGGGCCCGCAGGCAGAATTTTTCTTCGGTAGCTTTCTTCTTGGGCTTCAAACAGCTCCCAGCATGGCATTGAGACAACGCGTGTGCCAATACCGATTGCTTGCAGTCTTTCGCGGGCTTTTATTGCGATTTCCACTTCAGACCCTGTTGCTATTATGATTGCTCGGCGTTTGCCATCGCTCTCGGCTAACACATAGGCTCCTTGGGCGGTTAGATTTTTGTTTGTGTGCCTTGTGCGTACCGTTGGCAGGGATTGACGTGTGAGTGATAACACGGATGGCGTCTTTTTTGAAGAAATGGCGATTTCCCAAGCTTCAGCTGTTTCAACGGTGTCAGCAGGGCGGAATACGTAGGTGTTTGGTGTCGCGCGCGAGATTGCCAAGTGTTCCACGGGTTGGTGTGTCGGGCCATCTTCGCCGAGCCCAATGGAATCGTGGGTCATCACGAAGACTGTAGGTATCTTCATCAGGGCTGCGAGGCGCATGGATGGACGGGCGTAGTCGGTAAAACACATGAATGTACCACCGTATGGACGCACACCACCGTGTAGTGCCATTCCGTTCATTGCCGCTGCCATACCGTGCTCACGGATGCCATAAGCTACGTGACGTCCTTTACGGTTTTTGTCATCGAACCACCCCAGGCCCTCAGTAAGTGTGTTGTTTGATCCAGTTAAGTCCGCCGATCCGCCTATGGTTTCATTCATGATAGGGTTGATCACCTCAAGAGCCATTTGGCTTGATGCACGTGTGGCCTTTTTGGGGAGTGTTTCCGACACCTCGCGTTTAAGTCGTTTGATCACAGCGGACAGACGTTTGTGTGGGTCTCCAGCAATAACACGTTTGAAATCGGTTTGGCGAGTCTCAGACAAACTGGCCAGGCGTAGTTCCCAAGCTTTACGTTCTCCAGCACCCCGTGCTCCGATAGCCTCCCATGCAGATTTTACATCAACTGGAATTTCAAAAGTAGGGTATGGCCAGTCCAAATAGGCACGCATTTGGGCCAATTGTTCTTCTTTAATCGCGTAACCGTGGCCTTGGTTAGTGTTGGCCACACCATCCACGCCCACCGCAATAATGGTTCTGCAGGCAACCATTGAAGGTGTGCTCGTTCTTTTTGCTGCGGAGATTGCTGCGTCAATGGCAACAGGGTCGTGGCCGTCACATTCAAATACCGACCAACCGGCAGCCTCAAAGCGTGTTTTTTGGTTGGTAACGTCTGAAATGCCAATCTCACCATCGATTGAAATGTTATTATTATCCCAAAGGACTACTAATTTACCAAGTTTTTGTTTTCCAGCAAGACCAATGGCTTCATGGCTGACACCTTCCATCAGGCAGCCGTCGCCAGCGATGACGTAGGTGTAATGATCTACTACCTTTTCCGAGTAACGCGCCATCATAGATTGCTCTGCCATTGCCATGCCGACTGCATTTGCAATTCCTTGGCCGAGCGGGCCAGTCGTAGTTTCAATCCCGCTGGCATGGCCATATTCGGGGTGGCCCGCCGTTTTTGCACCCCATTGACGAAAGTTACGAATTTCGTTCATCGTCATGTCTTCGTAACCTGTCAGGTGCAATAAGCCGTAGATTAACATCGAGCCGTGACCCGCGGAAAGAACGAAACGATCCCGATCTGGCCAATTTGGATTTTTCGCGTCAAACTTTAGGTGCTTTTCAAAAAGAACGGTAGCTACGTCCGCCATGCCAATGGGCATACCTTGGTGACCTGATTTGGCGGTGTGAACGGCATCTGCCGCCAAAATCCGCAGTGCAGCTGCGTTTTTCCAGTGTTCAGGATGTTTTATTTTCAGGTTTGAAATGTCCACGAAAAGCCCTTTCTTCGGGTTGTGCGCAAAGAGTTGTACACAGTGTATACTCTTCACGTGATAGCGACTCAGATATGGGGGTCAAGTAAATGAAAGCCTTTTACATCATCTTTCTTTTTCAGCGAATTGTTTTACAAATAAAAAAATGGTCATAATGGACAGGAGAATTTGATTCGAAGGTTTAATGGTGTTGTAAGTGTGGATCGCTAATGGGTGACAAAATGACAGAATTATCAAATATTCAAGCTCGGTTTAACGCTGCGTTGGCCATCGTTCAACAAGCAGAAACCAGTAGCGGTAATCTCGCGGAAACAAACAAATCAATTTCTGATGCACCCGCAGAGCAACAACTTCTGACAGCCGCTGAAGGTGACGAGCGATACGATAATTCGGATGCTGAAGTGACCAAATTGGATTTGGAAAAGATGAATGCCTGTTTAAAGAAAGAACAGGACACGATTAACACTCTGAAAAAAGAGTTGGCCGAAAAAGATACAATTTTGAAGTCTCAGCGCGCAACTATGGTTCAACAGATCGAGACTTTAGATAAGGCGCGGTGCACCAGTGAAGAAAGCCTCGATAAGGTGCAACAGCACGTCAATGACCTTGAGCAGTTGAACACTGAACTGCGTGCAGCGAATGAACAGAACTTGGGCCAGCCTGATTTAATTAACAAGTCGCTGGAAGTAGAACTGAAACAAATCAAAGTCCAGAGGAATGCGGATTTAGAAACGGTTAACGCCATTCTTGCCCGTCTCACTCCACTGGTGGAGGGCGCGGTGGATGGCTGATATAACAATTGCAATCGGTGGTCGTGAATTTGAAGTGGCGTGCAAGGATGGCGAAGAACATTTCCTGCATTCTGCAGCGGCTATGTTAGATGTTGAAGCGAGTGCGCTCAATGATGCGTTGGGCCGTATGCCCGAAACGCGGATGTTGCTGATGGCTGGTTTAATGTTGGCCGATAAAACCGCGAGCCTTGAAGATCAATTGAAAGTTGGGACGGGTGGTGGTCCCAGTGTAGATGTATCCAAGCGAATTATCGACTTAGAAAGACAGATTGAAGATGTGCAAGCTGAACTGGCTGTGGCCCGGGGGAAGTTGAACGACTCGCAAGTTGCATTTGCAGAAGTCTCGAAAAGTCGTGAAGACGCTGTTGAAGCCATGCTTGTTATGGTCGACCAAGTAGAAGACGTTGCAAAAAAACTTGAGAAAACTGTTTAAACGAATCTTCTCAAGTTGATGATTTAACCATTTGCTTCACGAATTTTATCGGCGGCTTCTTTGTCAAATGTGACGCCGTTTTCTGAGAACATAGTGTCGAGCTCGCCGGATAGCATCATTTCCGTGATGATGTCGCAACCGCCGACAAATTCGCCTTTGACGTAAAGCTGTGGAATGGTGGGCCAATCAGAGAAATCCTTGATACCCTGGCGTATGTCATCGTCTGCTAAGACGTTCACATCGGTAAATTGCACACCCATGTAATTTAGCACGCCTGCCACACGGGATGAAAATCCGCACTGTGGCATTGAAGACGTGCCTTTCATAAACAGAACCACATTATTTTCGGAAATAGTTTTTTGAATTTGCACGTTTGCCTCGGTCATCGTCGTATCCTTCTACTTGGCAGGCCACAGTCGGCCTAAGTTTTTCGTTGATATATCAGGGGAGAGATGAATTTCAATGGGGTGAATTTTCTTACATAAGGATTAGGCTTCGACATATTTATTTGTTTTTTGTAACGATTGAGGC
>DLZA01000233.1:0-126 GCA_003447515.1 Paracoccaceae bacterium | reverse complement strand
GGTGCCTGGCCACTTTGCGGCTGTTAAATCGGAACAAGATGCGTTCTTTTGAATTCCTCTTGATTTTATCTAGCTCATCGTTACGCATTTGGGATCAGATTAGTAAGACCCTACTAACGGCGATAA
>DLZA01000008.1 GCA_003447515.1 Paracoccaceae bacterium | reverse complement strand
TTAATGGATGGTGCCCCCACACGGTATAGAATTACTATTCATTTCAATAACTTATAAGACATAAAAATAAATTAAATCAATACACTGTGTATATTTATGCCCTCTCATGTCCTCCCACATATTGCTATATACTAGAATTAATCGTACCATAAAACGTACCAATTTAGGGTTTAAATATGCAGCTCTTAACAGACACTGAAATAAAAAAATGGAAGCCAAAGGGTAACAATACCCGCGCCCGTTGCGGCCCCAAACTATATGTTCGGGGGTTCGAGACAGGCCGCAAACTATTTCAAATGCGCTTTGACGCTGACCGCAAAACCAGATGGCTGGACGTTGCTGATTATCCAGCGATGTCCCTTTCAGGTGCACGCGAGATAGCGGCTGTCGGAGCACGGCTCATCAAAGCCAATGACTGTACAGTGGAAAGCTTAAGAGTAGCACTATCAAAATCAGATACCGCTATGGCTTTGGAGAACCGCATCAAGGCTCGTGACGTTGCGCTACAGCAAACCAACAATACCCCCACCTTTGATGCAGCATACCGCGAATGGTACGCACTTCAGGTAAAGGCAAACAGATGGACTAACAACGCGAGCCAGCGACGCCCAATCAAGTCCTATGAACTGCACGCAGAGCGTCATCTTGGGTCGCTGCCCCTAGATAAAATAAGCCGACCAACCATCAAGAAGTTTATGCAGCCGTTATTCATGTCTAGTGAGGAGGTCGCATCCAAATTGCTGGGTTACATCACCGAGGTTCTTGAAGTTGCCTATGACGATGAACTCATTGACGGCAACCCCTGCCCTCGCAAGTCATCTTTTACAATTCCTAAGCGCAATACAAGGCATGCGGCATCACTGCACTATTCACGATTGCCGGAGCTAATACAGTGGTTACGTTCCACGCCATTTAGCCAACCAGTCAAGGTAGCTATGCAGTTGGCGATTGTGACTGCTCACCGGGCCAGCGTAGTGGCCAATATGCGTTGGGAACACGTTGATACAGAGACCGGCATCTGGACGGTGCCAGAGCGCGACGTAGAAGCACGAGAGGTCGGCTTGATGAAGTCAGGTCATAGCTTTTCAAGCAAGCTACCGCCACAACTCTGTGAAGCTTTGCGAGTGCTCAAAGCAAATCAACCGAACGATGATTTTGTCTTTTCTGTAGATGGACGCAAACCAATCAATGCGGAAACCCTGAGACGGAACTTTCAAAAGTTCGATGCAATTACCACGCACGGTTTTCGTAATACGTTCAAGACCTGGTGCCTAAATCAAGAACCACCGGTGGATATCTTTCTAGTTGACCGCTACTGCGATCACGCGCTTACCGGATTAGATAAAAATTATCGACGCGATGATATGTTTGACCAACGCGCAGCCCTCGCAAAAAGGTATTGCGTTTTTGTAATGGGTGAATGAATGGGCAGATAAACTGCTTATTTTTAAAAGTCATAATGATATACAAATATAATTAAACTGGTAGCAAAAGATGAGTGAAATGATAGTAATATGTGAGCAAACCAGTAGCAAAAGTGAGTGTTTTATAAAATAATAATACAATTATATCAATAATTTAAATTATCTCTAGGTCTAAAAAGCAGCGTCAATCCTGTCCACAACTTATCCACAGAAACATACAATTTGCACAGGCTGGCTGTGAAGATTTATGTTCATTATGAGATAAGAGAGTACATAACAGGACAGGCAACATGGCTAATATAACACCCGACAAACTCAGCTCGACCCAAGTTGAGAAGCTACTAAAAATTCAAGATGTGATGGACCACTTGGGCTGCGCGCGTAGCAAAGTCTACTCCCTCATTGATAACGGCACCCTACCGCAGCCGCTGTACATCAGTTCAAACATGCCGCGCTTCAGGGCCAGCGAGTATAATGCGGCAATTGAAAAATTATCAAAGGCCAAAGCCAAGCACCTTTGAAAAAGCCCGACAAGTTGACCAAAACCTGCCGAGCTTAAAAAGAAGTAATGTGTCTTTTTAATATCGCATATTTGGCCACTTGTCTCAACCATTGAGGCACCAAATGAGCAAACAAAAATCACAAGAAAAATGGCGAATGCCAGAATACGCCTGCCCCGACCATCAGGCCGCAGGAGTATCATTATCCTACGCATTGGCACTCAGCAGTGATCGTACATGGTCAGAACTAATCACTACATTCGAGAAGCGCTTGACCGTAAGTGAGAGGAAAGAACTAGCGGGCGCGGTACTAAACTCCTTGAGCAGTGAAGATGCCAGCATCACTGTGCAATCAATGTTTGAGTATCGTGGTGCAGGAGCTCCAGATGCGCCGCTATATACATTTCAAGACCAAGCAATGTCTTGGGTGAGCTGGGCGGACCCCGAAGAGATTAACGTCTATTGTTTGGCTTGCTTTGAAAAAATGCCCATTGCCCAACAGCGGGAGTTTCTGCAGTACACACAAGAGCGGGATGCCACATGAAACGCGCGAGAGATTTCGCAAAAATGGCCGGTGAGATGAAACAAACACTTCATGTGCCGTCCGAGTACGCTATTGAGGACAAACACCCAAAAGCGGAACCAAATCTTTCAAACAGGCCCTCTGAGGACGAGTTGGCCGATCAAGTGTTGAACCTGACTGGAGATGGAAACCTGATCAGCAATCATTCAGGTATAATGCACTGGAACGGTACGCGGTGGATTATAATAGCAGAAGAAGAACTGCGCGAGTTGGTAAGGTCCAAATTACGAGAATTAGGCGCTCGCATCAAACGTTCTCTGTTAGTCAACATCAGTAATCTTATCAAAGACCGTGTTTTCAATCCGCGTATACAATTTAACGTGTCACACGATCACATCGTCAGCGTGCAAAATGGGAACCTGGTTCTCATAGACGGGCGGTGGCAACTGGAACCGCCAAAGCGCGAGCGTATGCGAACTGCAGTGCTACCACATGTTTATGACCCCAAGGCCACAGCACCGCGCTTCATGCAGTTTTTGGATGAAATTTTTGAAGACGACCCAGATGGCGATGAGAAATCCAATCTGCTATTGCAACATATGGGCTACGCACTTCAAACCCACACAGATTTTGAGCGGTTTGCAATTTATGTGGGCAAAGGCGCCAACGGCAAAAGCGAATTTTTAAATGCGGTAAAAAATCTTTTGGGTGCTGAAAACGTAGCTGCTGTACAACCGCATAAACTTAACAACACATTCCATCGAGCAAGTCTCAATCAGAAGCTATCCAACGTTATTACGGAAAGCGAACAGGGAGCAAAACTACCCGCAGCCGAAATCAAAGCCTTAGTATCTGGCGAGGCCATGACAGTTGACCACAAGTTTGGGTCACCTTTTGTAATGACGCCTTTCGCCACACTGTTCTGGGCCACCAATCATCTGCCTCACCCTCATGACTACTCAGATGCAATTTATCGGCGGGGGGGTATTGTTGAGTTCAATCGAACCTTCTCAGATCAAGAACAGGATAAAAGTCTTAAAAGAAAAATTAATGTTGAGATGCCAGGAATCTTGAATGCGGCGCTTAACGCCTATGCCAGCTTAATCAACAATGGCTTTGAAGCACCACCAAGCGTGATTGTGGCAAAAGACCAGTGGCGTCAAAATGCTGATCCTGTGGCTTGCTGGGTTAATGAAAGGCTTGAAAAAATAATGCTAGAGCAACTGCAATCTCAAATAGCTTATGATGACTTCAGAGCTTGGTGCGATGAAAATGGCTACAAGCATCAATTGACCCACAAAACGTTTAGCGAACGCTTAAGGCTTCTTGGGTATGAAAAAGTACGCACAAATAAAGCGGTGTTCTGGCGCGACGTCCGCCTAGTGTAGGGTGTGTAGGGTGTGTAGGTTTGGAGTAATAC
>DLZA01000235.1 GCA_003447515.1 Paracoccaceae bacterium | reverse complement strand
CGATTAAGAACTTTGACATCAATTAAGATGTGCATGCCTTTGACATTATATTTTTTTGTTTTGGATCACGAAATCGGATTGGCTTTTGAAAAACGTATGCAGCAACGCCTTAGAGCGGACATGACGGCAAGTGCTTGCGTAATTAAAAGCAATAGTTCTTTCGCGAGTCCGTAAAAAATTTAAAATTTTTCTTTTCTAAAGAATTAGAAATAATCATGGTTTTATTAACCATCTAAACGTTGAACTAACTCAATTGCGATAACCCACATGATACAACAAATAATCATGTCGAGCACGCGCCATGTGAACGGCGTTTGCATGATTGGCGCGAGAATTCGCGCACCATATCCAAGGCCAAAGAAAAATATAAATGAGGCTGTCGAGGCAGCAATTCCGAATACGATTTTATCGCCGCCTTTATACTGAGTACTAACTGCCCCGATTAATGCTATTGTGTCCAAATACACATGTGGATTTAGCCATGTGCAAGCAAAGACAATCCCAAGTGCGGGGCGCAAAGCCATACTTTGGCCAGCCAGCTCAAGCGTGTAATCCCCTTGCCATGCCTTGCGCAACCGGATCGCGCCGTATAAAAATAGAAACGTTGACCCAAATAAAGACATAAATACTGGCAAAAGTGGATAGAATGTCACTATCGCGCCAAAGCCAACCACACCAACTGCGATCAGGATAGCGTCCGAAATTGCACAAAACAGTGCCAGAGCGAAAATATGGCTGCGTAGTATCCCTTGCCTCAAAATGAAAGCATTTTGCGCACCGATCGCTAGGATAAGAGAAAAAGCAGTGAAAAACCCTGTGGCCGCGGCCCCGATCATTTTTGAGTTATTTTCCGCGGCTTGGTCTTGCCCGCCGCGATCTCCTCTTTTGTAGGAGGCATCACCAAACCTGCTGAAATTACCAATTTAGCAGCCGATTCTACATCCATGTCCAAAATAATTACGTCTTTTCGTGGCACAAACAGAAGAAATCCAGAAGTCGGGTTAGGTGTGGTTGGTAAAAAGACCGACATCATCGCATCTTCCCCGGATTTTGCTAAAACTTCGCCTCGCGTCGCGGTCGACACAAAGGCGATTGCCCAAATTCCACGACGTGGATATTCCACCATACATGCTCGCTCAAAGCTGCTATTAGACTGACTAAGAACCGTTTCCACAATTTGTTTTACGCCGTTGTATATTGTCCGTACGACAGGCATCCGGTCAACCAGTCCTTCAATATATTTAAGCAATTGTTTGCCAAATATTCCCTTGGTTAAGGAGCCCACAATGGTCGTAAATGCCAAAAATATGATTACGCCATAACCGCGCAGCTGCGAAGAAGGTTTGTATGCTTCAGGCACGAGGGGTAGGACTGAATTGTCGACAAAGCCCACAAATGCCCAGACCATCCATATTGTCAGTGCCACGGGCAAAACTATCACTAATCCCGTAAGGAAATTACTACGCAAACGTGCTACTAGGCCCGGTCTTTTGCGGTTATTCAAAACATTTTTTTTAGCCATTGTGTAAGCCTGTAAACAGTTCACAATTGGTTTAGGCATTTGAACTGCGCCCTACAATCCCTTGAGCGTAAAAACAGCATAATATTTATTTCGTATCAAAACACCTGAAGCATTAGACTCGATTTGCCTGTTTCCATTGAACGATAGCCCTGGCAAGGTCCTCTGGTTCTTCAAATTTTGCCAAAGCATCTGCCGCTTGGTCTGCGTAAACAGCTCGCAATCCATTGACTACAGCTTCCCAAAACGTTGCTACGGGCACGTTGAGATCCTTCTTGAAACGTTCGGGTGGTATACTTAACGCTAATTCAAAAAGTGCATCCTCGCGGGACAGGGCATATTCTTCGTCCCATTCCAAATCTTGGTGTATACAATCAATCAGGTAATTAAAGCAGCTAATCGGGTGGTTTGCTTTGGGCTTATAATCAATTAGTAATGCTCGAAGGTGCGTCTCAGTTAACATGCAATAGCCCAATCCGCGTGTGTTGATATCTGCATCACGTATTGCTTTGCACACCAAATGCGCTTTCACCTTGCCTTGTTCAATTCCCGCTTCAATTTCGCGTACCAAACTCATCCCAAAGCTATCGCAATTTTAGATGCTAGTTCAGCATTGCTGCGCACCAATGCTATGTTAGCGATCAGTGATTTGCCTTTGGTTAACTCAAGAATTTTTCCTAATAGGAAGGGAGTTAAAGCCTTAGCCGCGACGCCTTGTGCCTCGGCTTCTGCCACCGCTTGCGCAATTATTGGCTCCATATACTCACGCGATAGCTCTGCCTCCGCTGGGATTGGATTAGCAACTAATTGTCCGCCTTTTAAACCAAGTGCGCTTCGGATCTTATGCGCATTAGAAATCTGAGCCGGAGTATCACATCGCATTGGGATTGGAATATCAGACATACGCGACCAGAATGCTGGTAGAAGGTCGGTTCGATAGCCAATTACTGGCACACCGTGCGTTTCCAAAACCTCCATCGTTTTGTTAAGGTCCAAAATCGCTTTTGCTCCAGCACAGACAACAGTAACAGGTGTTTGGGCGAGTTCCAGCAAATCTGCACTAACATCAAACGTGTCTTCTGCACCCTTATGCACACCACCAATGCCTCCAGTTGCAAAGACCGAAATTCCTGCAAGTGCCGCACAGATCATTGTCGCCGCCACGGTTGTAGCGCCTGTCCGACCCTGTGCTACCGCAAAAGCTAAATCCGCGCGGCTCAATTTCAAAACATTATTTGCCTTTGCAAGCCATTCTAACTGCTCAGCTGAAAGCCCTATATGAACCGCTTGATTTATTATTGCGATCGTCGCTGGTACGGCACCATTTTTCCTCACCACATCCTCAACATTTTTTGCTGTTTTGAGGTTTTCTGGGTATGGCATACCATGTGTAATGATTGTGCTCTCTAAAGCAACAACGGGCCTGCCAGTATCAAGCGCTGCGTGCACTTCTTCGGAATAGATAAGGGGAAGTTTCAAAGCAATGTCTCCGTTGAAATATATTCAGCCGTCTGACGAAGAGCAAAATTGAGCGCCGTGATCCCCAGCATCCCTTGCATCTCCGCGACAATGTGGTTTGCCATAAACACATCTCCAGCCCCCGTAACGCGCAAAACATCGACGGCAGATGGGAGTGCAGTGTATGCACCCTGTTTTTCTGCGACGGCCGCAGCATTTGGCCCATCTGTTACTGCAGCTTTGCGCAGGCCAGTCTTAACTAAAGCGGCAGCAGCTGCATGAGCATCTTGATATTCTGCGCCCAGGAGGATGTTCGCCTCGGTCAAGTTTACATAAATTGTCGCGTTAGGGTGCCCAAAAAATATCTTTAAACGCTCCGCCTTCCCGGGAGAGGCCGGCGCAAGCCGCAAATCTGCTTTTGAGAATTCTGCAGTACCGCTAATAAATTCTAGTGCATCGCTTGGTAAATTTCCCTCGCAAACAATCAAGCCTTCGAAGGGCGTTTCAACAGATCCTAAACGTCCATCAAGCATCGGAGTAATTACAGACTTTGCCTCTGCTTCCAACGAACCTGCATCTGCAATTGCAGCAACTAGCCCATTACTGCCCTCAATGGCAATGTATTGATCAGTCGGATGGTTTTTCGAAATATGTACAAGCGCTGTTTCAATTCCACGTCGCTTTGCCTCCGCTAACAAATCCCGCCCAGCGGAATCAGCTCCCAAAGAGGTCAATAAAGACACCGGTGCCCCGTGTTTTCTGAGAGCCATGGCAATGTTCATCGCTACCCCGCCAGGTATGCGCAAAATTCGTCCGGGTACATCATGGCCCACCTTCATTTTGCGATCGGATCGACCAACAACATCCCACAATGCGGAGCCGATGCAGACTATGGGCGTGCAGGTGATCATACTTTGCTATTTAACTGTCTGAACTGGCGATGCAACTATTAAACGATCCATTTTCTTAAGCTAAATTGTGGCCCGAAAGTAAAAAATCCAAAAAATTTCAACAATTTTTTCAG
>DLZA01000140.1:2075-4427 GCA_003447515.1 Paracoccaceae bacterium | reverse complement strand
GATTCCACGCTGAGCAATGGATTGGATCCGTACAATCATGGCGCGCAATCCATTGGAGCGTTGTGCCGAAAGGTGCTGATCCAATCCTAGTCTACCAAAGGCTTCAGAGGCGTCTGTATCCACCACTTCTTGCAGAGTTTGGCCGTTGTAAAGCGCACTAAGAATTGCAATCAAGCCGCGCACGATCATCGCGTCACTTTCACCATTGAAGGTAAGGATACCGTTTGCGCCGCTCCCCTCGATCTTTGGAACAATCCAAACTTGGGATGCACAACCATCGACCTTTGTTGCGTCAACGCGCAGTGCGTCGTTGAGGGTCGGCAATTTTTTACCCAGCTCGATCAGATGACGATAGCGGTCTTCCCAGTCATCTAGAAATTCAAACGCTTCGATTATGTCTTGAAATTCTTCGGTCATCTTGTACCCAAACACAAATTGTTCAGAGCATAACTTATGGCGCAGTTGCCGCATCGTCCACTCAAATATGGTATCGAGAACACTTGACCCTTTTTTTTGACGATTGATCTGGCCAACTAGGGAGTATATTGTTGACTAGTTGATGAAAAATTTTTTTTACATATTTTTTCTTGTTTGGTTGGTATCATCCTGTGGTTTTAGTAAAAACGCAGACGGCAGGATGGAAAGCGCTCAATCAGAGACCTCCGCAGGTAGTTCTGGTTCAATGAGCATCTTCAGCCGCCGCAACCCTCTGAGCCAGCAACAGCGAATGACTCAAACGCAGGATTTGTCTAATCGTATGTTAGTTGCATCGGTGAAAACAGCGCAAATTGAACAGACCCGGGATGGAGGCATCATTCGCGCCCGCGCTGTGATGCCACAGCAGGGATATTACCATGCTAGATTGGTAAGTAAAGGTCCGCCAGCATTTGGCACGCCTAGCACTTTGGAAATTGAGTTTCAAATAAAAGAACCAGTTTTCACCACCATATTATCAACCCAACGATCCCAAGAGATCGATGTGGGCCTGTTCCTGTCAAACCAAAAGCTGTCTGGGATCCGCCAAATTCATATCATTGCCAAGCAAAACAAAGTGACCCTTAGCCGCTGATAATCAGACATTTTATAACTTGATGATTTCAACGCTGCTCCCATTTGCAGACAGAGCGATTCGGCCCTCACATAAATCCTTGGCATCATCACCAAATACTTCAGACCGCCAGCCAAAAAATATTTGTTCGCCACCAACGCCGGCCGCAATATCATCAAGATCAGAGGCGCTAGCAATCAATTTTTGGGCGACGCCTGCCTTTTCAGCTTTGGCTTTTAAAAGTACGCGTAAAAGATCTGCTAGGCCTTCACTGCCTTGTGGCCTTTGTTTAATCTGAGGGACAGCTGGAAGAGCGTCGTTACTTATGGCGTCAGCTTGTTTAACAGCGTCAAGTATGCCTTCAGCAATTTGGCCCTTGCGGGCTTCGCGCAGCAACAGTCGAGATTTACCCAAGTCACCTTCCAATTTGGGGCGTGTAGCGGCTACTTCCATCAGAGCATCATCCTTAAAAACACGGTTACGTGGAATGTTGCGGGCTTGAGCATATTCCTCGCGGAATTTTGCAAGAGCTTGCACAGTGGCCAAAAAACGACGCGAATTAGAGCGATTTTTTAAACGACGCCATGCGTTCTCCGGGTCTGTGTTGTAAGTTTCTGGACTGGTAAGAATTTGAACTTCCTCTTCCACCCAGGATCTGCGATTGGTTTTATCAAGACGTTTAGATAAAAATTCGTAAATATCCCGTAAGTGGGTGACATCTCCAAGTGCATAGGCTTTCTGTTTATCTGACAGAGGCCGCTGCGACCAATCAGTGAAGCGGGAAGACTTATCCAACTGTGATTTTGCAATTTTGCGCACTAAAGTTTCATATCCAACCTGTTCGCCAAAGCCGCAAACCATTGCCGCCACTTGGGTATCAAAAAAAGGCTTTGGAAAAATCTGCCTATCTACAAAAAAAATTTCCAAATCTTGTCTTGCAGCATGAAAAACTTTAGTCACTGATTTATTTTCAAACAGATCGTAAAGAGGGCCAAGATCTAGGCTCTTTTCCAAAACATCAATCAGTACTGCGCTGTCTTCGCTTTCGCCCGGATATGCCATTTGAATCAAACACAATTTTGAATAGTACGTGCGTTCACGTAAAAACTCTGTGTCAATGGTGACGTAATCGTGTTTGGCACAATCGGTACAAAAATCTGCTAGCTGAGCGGTTGTTGTAATTGTTAACATAGCTTTCGACATAAGAAATTTACCAAAAACAATCAAGCATTTGGATTATGCTAGCGATAATTTATGGATGGTTGGCTCCGACGGTAGGGATCGAACCTACGACCAATTGATTA
>DLZA01000140.1:0-1729 GCA_003447515.1 Paracoccaceae bacterium | reverse complement strand
CTCTACCGCTGAGCTACGTCGGAAAAATGTTCTTTACATAAGAATATGAATGTTATTCATCGATAAGGTACGTCATCGGTGAGAGGTGGCGTTAACAACAAAACTTCCCCCTTATGAATTTAGAAAGCTAATACTTAGGGAGCTACATTCCTATACGGAGGGTCCTTAAATGGCGTTAGCCACTATCGCCAATTGCAACGGAACCGACCCGCCACCCTTTACCGAGTGGCGTCAATTTGCTACGGCGTAACGCTGACCATCACTGACCATCACTGACCATTCAGAGACTGATTCTGAATTAATTTGACGGCACCCAACTGAAAATTTTTCCCTGATCTCCAGTAAGCCACAGAAAATGTCAATCGGTTGACGGCGTGTTGCAAAACGGGCGTACTTTGGATTTGCGGAAACACCCGTTTACGCATCTTTCAATCTAAGAACCGAACGGTTGATCGAATCCATAGCAGGTGCTGAACATAGGACGCAATCGCGCCAATGGTCTAAGACCCGATAGGACTGCGGAACCCTAATTGTCCTCATATGCTTTTAAAAAAGCAGATTACGGGCATCCTAAAAACAACGTAAAACAAGATCGAATATCCACTTTTTTTGCCCATCAATATCCGCCCTAATCGGTATTTCTTCTCGACCGTCAGACGCAAAAAACCACGAGTTAAAGTCCAAGATCATCTGAAAGCACGCACATATCAATCTCCCCTAAGGACGTAGTCAAGTTTTCTTCTGAGCCTGCCTGCAACGCAGTGCGTAAGGCGTTTCCATAGGCCTCACCCAATTCTGTCTGGACCAGGTCGAGATCAACGGTCAGCGATAGGAAAAGCCCGGTGTCACTCTCATGCGCAAGAACACTCAGCCCGTGACCTGTCCGGAAATTGGCGCCAACGCCCTGTCCCAGCCCTGCCCAATCGATTTGCAGTTCAAGCCCGTTGGGGTTAGCGGAAAGATCACCCAGATAGTTCAGCGCCATTGGAGCCTGCGATTGGCGCAAGTTCTCCCCATCACTGCGCTGCCAAGCCAGCAGACCAAACCCAAGTCCGCCTCGAGGAACGTCCGTCAACACATTATCATGCCCGCAGGACTCAACAATCACTGGTGTGATCCGCGTAAACCACCCTACAACCCCAGAACAATCAGGCACCTGACGCGGCAGGTCACGCCCATGAGTTTCTAGATCAATTAAAGTACTCGACCAACCAAAGGCGATGTGCGCCGCCGTTGCCATCGCACGCAACAATCGGGCCTGAGTGTCAGCGCTTTTACCCATCTCAAACGTCAACTCAGGCGTAGCAATGTCTAGCCGCAAATGAAGCATACCAGTCGAACCGCCCACAGGAGGAGCTGGTATGCTAAGTGTTTCCGAGGGGTCAGTAATTGATTCCCAGTATGGCCTTTCAGTGGTGGTGGTCGGAGAAATTGCTTCCTTGGCCATCGCCGCACAGATGTCTCGGTATCCGGCACGCAACCGTGGCAGACGGATGTGCTGACCCTGCAGGATCATGTTCAATTCTTCAACTAGAATGCGCCAGGACAGCATGTCGACCGATAGATGATGACCCACTAGCAATAATTGATCTTGATTAGCGTCACGGAGCAATCTGGCCAAAAACAGCCGTCCAGCAGTCGGATCGATGTCACTGTGCGCCTGCTCGGCTACTGCCTCACGTCGGGCCTCCACCGTATCTGATGAATCAGTCCGAAAATCTTCAACACT
>DLZA01000204.1:1269-4382 GCA_003447515.1 Paracoccaceae bacterium | reverse complement strand
AAGTATCAGAAAGATTGCAACGCCAGAACGGGAAAACGTGTTCGCCATTTTGATGGCGAAGGTGAAAAAAGACCCTTTCAAGATGACTAACCCAAAAAGCATAGTTTATAGCATGACAGTCAAAGACCCAGCGGATGATGTCGCGCATCGCCAACGGACAAGTACAGAGCAATCAAATTAGTGAAGCACCAAAGCTCGACTATTAACCTGGCAGCTCTCAAGCTTGATCCACTAGCTTTTGAACAAGGGCGGCTTCTTCTCTCACCAACTCGGGGCTACCTAACAACTGTCGGTTAGCCCCTATTCGCTTAAACCAGTAGTGAAGGCCCACAAGGTCGGTAAATCCCATGCCCCCGTGAACTTCAGTTGAAGTCTTCGCTACCCCGCGACCAACTTCTGACAAATGAGCTTTTGCATGGCAGGCCAGCATTCTTGCTTCGTCAGGAATATCGTCCATCGCATGGCCTGCATACCATACCAGCGCCCTACATGGCTCAAGGTTGGCCAACATATCTGCACACATATGTTTGACCGCCTGAAAAGACGCAATGACCCGGTTAAATTGCTCTCGCTGCCCGGCATAAACAACAGCCTGGTCAAGCATGCATTGCGCAGCTCCAAGCGTGTCAGCTGCCTGCATTACTCTCCCCATATCGAGCGTCCTCTCATAGACCCGCGGGTCTTCACTGATTAAATCAGCGGCAACGTTGTCTAACACTAGCTCGCAAGTCGAACGAGTGATATCAATCGTTCGCAAAGCATTACGTTTTAACCCGCTAGCATTTGTACTAACGAGAAAAATCTTTTTATCAGTGGTGGCAATCAGATAGTGATCGGCATCACCATCCAGCACAAAGAGACATTTACCTGACAGAGTTGCGCCCTTTGCTACTACTCCAGCGCCTGTTCTTGCGCCAATCGCCTCCCCGAAGGCGACACCAACTCTTAGCTCTCCAGTGGCAATGCCGGCGAGCATATCGTCTCTGTTAGAAGCAATTAGCGGTACGGGCGCCATTGCCGCAGAAGAAATAAACGGCGATGGTGTCACGTGATAGCCCAAACATTCGGAGATAACAACTGCATCTAGTGCGCCAAGGCCAACACCACCATGGGCTTCCGGTATCATTAATCCGGGCAGACCTAATTCACTCAGCCCTTGCCAGATTTCTGCATCATTCAGTTCTCCTGATGCAATGAGACGAACCTTATCAAGCGCTACCTGATCTCGCAGATATTTGGTTACGCTGTCCTGCAGGAGAGTTTGTTCTTGAGATAATCCAAATTGCATACTTTTTCTCCTACTTCGCTTCGATTTTTGGTTCTTTCGGCATGCCGAGACCGCGTTCGCTAATAATATTTTTTTGAATTTGGGATGTACCGCCGCCGATAATCAGGCCGAGATAGTACATGTACTGATATTGCCAAGAGCCGTTGCCACGAAGATAGGGGTTGTCGCCATAGGCGAGGCCAATTTCCCCCATCACGTCAATCGCGAGGCCCTCAATTTCATGCCTCAATTCGGTGCCGGTCAGCTTAACAATCATTCCCGCCAACTTTGCGCTTTGGTCCTGATTTATTCGGGCAGACAGCAGCCGCATGTCATTCGCTTTTTGAGCCAAAACACTGCCTTGCAGTTTAAGCAGCCTGTCTCTGTAGACTGGGTTGTCGATGACTTTTTCACCACCAATGGTTTCGGAATTCATCAGCCGTGTTACCCCGTCCAGTCTTGACTGCGCGGCATCTGGTGGCGCCAGCGAGCCCCTTTCGTGCCCAAGAATCGCATTGGCAACGAGCCAACCTTGACCGCGATTACCAACAATTTGATGTTTTGGAACACGGACATCAGTGAAGAAGACTTCATTGAAATTCGCCTTCCCTGTCATATCTACCAGCGGTCTAATTTCAATACCCGGGGTGTTCATATCGAAGAGCAAAAATGAGATCCCCTGATGTTTAGGCGCCTCGGGTTCAGTTCTAACAAGACAAAATATCCAGTCTGCGAGATGTGCCGTACTCGTCCATATTTTCTGACCGTTGATTACCCATTCATCTCCATCAAGTTCAGCTTTGGTTGTTAGGCTCGCGAGATCACTGCCGGCACCAGGCTCAGAGTATCCCTGGCACCACACCATCTCGCCATGAATGGTCGGTTTAATGAATTGTTGCTTTTGCGCTTCAGTACCCATTTCTAAAAGAACCGGAGTGAGCATGCTGATGCCCTGTCCGCTGAAGCCCGTATTAATTTGGGCTTTACTGAATTCTTCCGAAATAATCCGAGGCTTGATAATGTCTGGCTCAGCACCATATCCACCGTAGGCTTTTGGGATGGTTCTTGAATGGAATCCGTTTGCTATTAGCAAAGCTTGCCAGGCGAGTAACTCAGGGTTTCCGGGTTCAGCGCCGGCCTTCGGCTGCTTGTCTTTGTTCTTCGAAATAAAGCCTTTTACTTCTTCTCGAAACGCGATGTATTCAGTGCCATAGGATAAATCCATATTTTATCTCTTCTTTCTATGTTTCAACGGCGACACGGGTAGTCACGTGCCTATTTTCTAGCCAAACAAAGGCTATCACATTGAAAAACCAGCCTGAAGCGATGTTTTATCTGCCCCGCCCGCGCTGCAGCAAGTAAATAACAATCACGGCCACGGAACATCAACAACAAAAAATAACCAAAGCAAACCGTCTCAAATTCAAATAATGATCATCTACATCCAAGCATGGCCGCTCTTCAGAAAATGAAGTTTGTTTTTCTCATCACATGACACAAAACAGACCGCCAAGCTGCACAAGAAATCTCAACTCATGAATGCTGGCGCTAGACAAGCATACATTTCACTAATCAAACAATCATGAAGTAGATATGAGTTGGGACATGGTAAGCGCCCTTGAAAAATTGTTAGAATTAATCGTTTTAAGTTACATGCAAGGTAATGTGGGTTCGACAAATGTCCTTAATAAGTTGGGATTTAAAGAGAAAGGCTAGGGCTTCTGAGGCGAGGTGCGAAAATCAATGCCACGGCGTGAACAATGGGTAGGGGTCTTGTCGTTTGTCTCTTCGGCGCGCTGCTCTATTTTTTTAGTTTTAGGTCTGTTACTTTTTTGGCTAAAGGAAC
>DLZA01000204.1:0-867 GCA_003447515.1 Paracoccaceae bacterium | reverse complement strand
TGGAAGTTGCAGAGTTTGAAGCGTTATTGCCGCTGGCGGGAGGCCTGTCGATAGGTCTCGCTGCAACCTTGCTATTGATGCTAAGCGGGCGTATCGCAGGTGTATGTGGCATTGCCTTTGGTGTCTTGACCGAGCTTACGAGCGGTGCTCCTCGTTTCTCGGAAATAAGCTGGCGTGTGCTTTTTATTGTGGGGCTGGTTGGCGGTGCCGCGCTCTATCATTTTATTAGCGGGGCACCTATGCCAAAGGTGGATAATGTTTCTATCGGTGTGCTCATTTCAGGCGGGTTCATTGTCGGGCTTGGTACCAAGATTGGGTCTGGGTGCACCAGCGGTCATGGTGTCTGCGGATTGGGCCGTTTGTCTTTGCGCTCGTTTGTAGCAACCTGCACTTTTATGTTGTTTGGCGTCATTTCGGTTTACATCTTTCGCCACCTATTGGGTGTGATCTAATGGCGGGTATCGTAGCAGTGGTTACAGGTCTTTTATTCGGCGCAGGTCTTGCAGCATCAGGAATGACGAATCCAGAAAAGGTGCAAGGCTTTCTCGATCTCACAGGTGTCTGGGACCCTAGTCTGATGTTTGTGATGGGGGGGGCCGTCGTTGTGACGTTGATTAGCTTTCGTTTTATCCTCAAGCTATCTCGGCCTGTCTTTTCAGAACAGTTTCATATGCCAAGCAGCACTTCTATTGATACCCGGTTAATAATCGGTGCAGCACTATTTGGCACAGGTTGGGGGCTGGTGGGGTATTGCCCTGGACCAGCCTTGGCGGCGATTGCCTATCTAAACTCAGACGTAATGATTTTTTTAGTGGCGATGTTTGTTGGCGCATTCCTTGGCCAGGAATTGCTAAAGCCTCGCTAATG
>DLZA01000123.1 GCA_003447515.1 Paracoccaceae bacterium | reverse complement strand
ATTAAAGACAGTGCAATTGTATCGTTGATCTCTATTCAAGAACTCACGTTCTTGGCAACTGAGGTCGCTGCATCGACAACCAAAGTATTTGAAACCTGGATTTTAGTGGGCGCGATGTATTTTGTATTGTGTTACGGGTTTGCTCTACTGTTTGCCTGGCTTGAACGCCGGGCAGCTAAAAATCGAAGGTAGGAGAAGACCCCATGAATACCGTAATTTCCAAGCCTCTGGTTGAAATTTCTGGAATGTGCAAATGGTATGGTGATTTCAGTGCACTCCATGACATTAACCTAACAGTGTCTGAGGGTGAAAAAGTCGTTGTTTGTGGCCCGTCCGGTTCAGGAAAATCAACAATGATCCGCTGCATCAATCAACTGGAAGCCCATCAAAAAGGTCAAATTGTTGTCGATGGTATGGAAGTAACGCCTGACATGAAAAACATCACAGAAATCCGACGTGAGGTCGGGATGGTTTTTCAAAGCTTTAATCTTTTCCCTCACATGACGATCCTGGATAATTTAGTTTTGGGCCCAATGCGAAATCGTGGAACATCAAAATCCCACGCCACCGAATTGGCTATGCATTATCTCAATCGTGTTCATATTGCTGAACAGGCAGATAAATATCCACTGCAATTGTCTGGTGGGCAACAACAGCGTGTCGCAATTGCGCGATCCTTATGCATGAAACCCAAAATAATGCTGTTTGACGAGCCAACTTCTGCACTTGACCCAGAAATGATCGCAGGTGTTCTGGATGTAATGATCGAACTAGCTGAGGAGGGCATGACAATGATTGTCGTTACCCATGAAATGGGTTTTGCCCGTAAAGTGGCTGATCGAGTTGTATTTATGGACGAAGGTGAGATTATCGAAGTTGCAGATCCCGAAAGTTTTTTCTCCAACCCACAAAGTGATCGTGCCAAACTATTCTTGAGCCAGTTATTGGGCCATTAAATCAAGTAATATATCTAATCGTGAGACCAATCAAACAAATTGGGAGATCCGAGGTCAACTTAATCATTGGGACACCGTAATTATGTGTCTCACATCAACTCTCAGGGTGTTCTTGGATTACATTTCAAATGTCAGCGGCAGACGGCGTGCAAATCGAAGCAGACACAACCATATCTTCAACACAGCTAAACATTGCTGCCAAAATTCTCACTTTATGGGCTGGCCGGCACGCTAACTGTCCGATTTCTACGCGAAGCTTTTTAAGCGAAACACCAATTGCTCGATCAATTCGCTTTACTGATGCGTTCTCCCAACCTCAATTCGTCTTATAGTATCCGACGACATCCCCATCTGTCGTTACGCCCAATCCATTCAAAAGACGATTAGCGTAGTTGAAATATCCAACAATCTGATTAATTTCTAAGATTTCACCGTCATCCCAGCCCGCTTTGCGCAATGCTTCTACGTCTGCCGCAATCATTTTTCCAGGTGAAACTGTAAGTTTTGCCGCGTATTGCAGCGCAGCTAGGTGTTGTCCATCGAAAGCGTCTTCAGGTTGATGAGCTTTCAAAGCGGTTTCAACCAAATTTGCACGTTCATCATCACCCATCAAGTGTCGCGCGTTCGCCCAGTGGTTTGCAAAGGAATACGGACAAGCATTTAGCGTAGACACATAAGAACTTATGACTTCTTGAAACCAAACCGGAACGGTATTGCCCTCGTCATGCAAGCAGGCGCGATACAGAACAACGTGACCTCGCATGGTGCTGGGTCGCAGAGAATGAACGCGCATGACATTGTCCACAGTTCCGTGTGGCGTTCGTGCTAAATCAAGCACCTCTTTTAAAGGCGCATCAGCATTTTTATCGGAAATCATTTTAATCCATGCAGACATAAAAGGTTCCTTTTTGAGATTAACAATCCATCCACTTTCGTGTGTCATGGCCCATTTTCGTATCGACGAATATAACGCGGTACGCAACCAGATTAATTAGTGTGTAACAAATTTGAAAGAACAAAAGAGCTTGACAGGCTACATCGAACATCCGTAACCCAAAGCCAAACCACTTAAATTCACAAGCGTTTTTAAAACTGAAAACCTGAACATTCGGTCGCTTATGATTTTTGGCGTATTACCAACCACAGCAACATTTTATTTCATTATTGCTTAAGCCTAAACTGATTATGGGCATGTTTTGAAAACTGCATCTCACTGAATGGATGTTAATGAACGTGCGTAGAAACCGTCACAAACTCTACTCCATCCGACCCAATCTTTAAAAATCCATGTGATAGCTTTGCATCAAAGGTTAAAGTGTCACCTTCATGCATTTCAAATAGTTCTTCGCCGCATTTATAGATCGCACTTCCAGACGCTATCTCGATAAATACGTATCCTTCATGTTGATAGGTTGGGAGAGTACCCACATCTTGGTGTTCTATTTTAATGCGAGCTGCTTCAAAACTGCCTCCAGGACCACCATGTTTTCCTAACATCTGATATTCGTGGCTATGACTTGCGGTCACGCGTCGTGACGGTAGACCATGCCCCGCTCGAACATGATGAACGTCTGCAGCCTCGCTTGCTGAAGCCAATAATGCCATAACTTGAACGTTTAAGGCTTCTGCCAAAGAAGACAACGTTACCAGCGAAGGAGACACCTGCCCTGTTTCAATCCGGCTGATCATTGCAGGCGATACGTCGCCCTCTCTTGCAAGTGCCGTGACTGTAAGCCCTCGCTCCAGGCGCAAACGCTTTAGGGACCGTCCAACTTGTTCGTCAATCTTATTTTTTTTGGGCATACTGATCCTCAGAATCACTTGACGTATTTTTACTGATAGTAAAAACTATGACTATGAAGCAACGTTATTCTTTTGCATCCTTAATCCGCCATGGCATCAACAAGCACACCACTTGGGCACCTGCATGGCGCACACCACCGCTTAAAGATCATTATGATGTGATCGTTATTGGTGCCGGTGGGCATGGCCTTGCAACCGCCTATCACCTTGGCAAAGACCATGGGATTACCAACGTCGCTGTACTCGATAGTGGATGGTTGGGCGGCGGCAACATTGCGCGGAATACAATCACCATTCGCTCCAATTATATGCGCGACGAATCTATTCCGTTTTACGTGAAATCCGTGGAATTATACGAAGGCCTGACCAAAGATCTCAACTTCAACATGATGCACTCCAAGCGCACAATGATTGATGTTATTCAGAATTACCCAATGATGCGCGATCGCCGTCGCCGCCAACATATTATGGATATTTATAATTCCACGTACGAAAAAATTTCGACAGAAGAAGTACGTCGCCGTATCCCCGCCCTTACGGGTGGCGGCCCTGACGCACGACTGCCCATCATTGGCGGTATGGTTCACACTGATGCAGGCGTAAACCGCCATGACGCGGTGGCTTGGGGTTATGCCCGAGCCATCGATGGAATGGGAGGCGAAATACATCAACAAACCCCTGTTACTCAGCTGGTTCGCGGGACAGACGGCAGTATTGCAGGCGTGCAAACACCCCGCGGTTTGATCCGCGC
>DLZA01000415.1 GCA_003447515.1 Paracoccaceae bacterium | reverse complement strand
CAACCGATTGTGACAGTCGCAAAACTCATGACATCATCGGCCCAAGCCTGTCCCAAATCACGAGCCACTTGGGGGATATACAAATCGACAATCTCTTCACAGGTAATCCCAGTGCGCACCATCCGGTCTACCACGCTTTGCGCAGTATCTGGCATGCGCTGCGTAACAACATTTTGCAAAGTTGCGCGCGGTAAGGGCAATGGAGTTGCGTCAAAGCCACTCTTACTTTTAGCCACCCGCATCTCACCCGCCAGAATGGACAACGCATGATTAGCGAACCCGCTGACTTCGGCAGTAAACACATCATTTGGACTGTTTTGAAACCCAGACATAAGTCAGCGCCCTCTGCACGCAATAAACACGCCCAAAAGAACAGACGCTTAAATGGAAACATAATCTCATCGTTTATCAATATCTTTATTATGTCAAATAATATTGACAATTCCAAGGGTGTATTATCTTCGTCCCTGTTTATATGAGGGTTTAAGGTGTCTAGTTTGCGTTACGCACTCAAATTTAATGTAAATCAAAGTTGACACTTCAATCATATCCTGCCAAAATTTTTATTAAACGCAGCCTTAGGAGAAATATTTTGGGAGCGTCACCACGACAGTATGACGAACCAAATCGTCTCTACACGCCCGAACAGCGCGCACGCCGAAACGCCACCGTTTGGACACAAGTTCAGGGCGTGCTTGCGCCGTTACAGTTTGTAATATTTTTGGTATCCCTGGTGCTAGTTTTTCGCTACCTTTTTTCAGGCGAAGGGTATGGCGCCGCAACCGTTTCAATCCTACTCAAAACCGGCATTCTTTATCTTATAATGATCACAGGCGCGATCTGGGAAAAAGTAGTCTTTGATCAATGGTTGTTCGCTCCAGCATTCTTTTGGGAAGACGTTCTTAGCTTTGGCGTGATTGCCCTTCATACCCTATATTTATATGGTCTTTTTTGGGGTGGTTACCCAACCCAATCCCTGATCACTATCGCCCTTGCAGCCTATGCAGCCTATGTCGTGAATGCAGGTCAATTTTTGTGGAAACTGCGCGTTGCGCGCCTTCAATCGGAGGTCGCCGCATGAATCCCAAAGACATGTCCCCACCGGTTGTTGGCTGCCGTGACACGCCAGTCCTTAAACAACGAGGTCAACGCGAAGTTTTTTGCGGCCTCACAGGGATCATTTGGCTGCATAGAAAAATCCAAGATGCGTTCTTTCTAGTAGTGGGATCACGCACCTGTGCGCATCTTTTGCAGTCTGCCGCAGGGGTCATGATATTCGCTGAACCACGGTTCGGGACAGCGATTCTCGAAGAATCAGACCTCGCAGGTTTAAATGATGCCCACGCAGAATTAGATCGCGTAGTTGAAGATTTGCTCGCCCGTCGCCCAGACATCCGCCAATTATTCCTTGTGGGATCATGTCCATCAGAGGTTATCAAGTTGGATCTAAACCGTGCGGCGGAGCGGATGACGCAAATGTACGCACCCAAGGTGCGGGTGTTGGAATATTCAGGGTCTGGAATTGAAACCACATTCACAGAAGGTGAAGATGCTTGTTTGGCATCTATGGTTCCCGTCCTACCAGAAACTGAAGCACGCGAATTGATGGTTGTCGGCGCACTGCCTGACGTAGTCGAAGATCAAATGCTCAGCCTTCTGTCCGATCTAGGCGTAGGCCCTGTGACAGTACTGCCCGCGCGGAACATCGACGGAAAGACGGCTGTTGGAAAAAATACTGTCTTTGCACTGACACAACCGTTCCTTGGCGAAACTTTCGCTGCCCTCAAGCGACGCGGCGCACGGCATTTACCCGCCCCCTTCCCGTTTGGCGATGAAGGCACAACTGCATGGTTGCGCACCATCGCAACAGAATTTAGCGTTAGTGACGAAGTGTTTGACCGCGTAACAGAAGCACCACGCCGACGTGCGCGCCAAGCGATCAGACAAGCCGCTGCACCGTTGCAAGGCCGTTCCGTATTCTTCTTCCCAGACAGCCAGTTAGAAATTCCATTAGCCCGATTCTTGGTCCGCGAATGCGGAATGTCACCGCTTGAAATTGGCAGTCCCTACATCCACGATACAATTCACGGCCCAGATTTGGACCTGATCCCAGAAGGCCCGGAGATATCAGAAGGGCAAGACGTGGACTTACAGCTAGATCGTTGCCGCGCTGCCAAGCCTGATCTGACGGTTTGCGGTCTCGGCCTCGCTAATCCATTGGAAGCAGAAGATTTACCGACCAAGTGGGCCATTGAACTAGTCTTCACGCCTGTGCATTTCTACGAACAAGCAGGTGATCTTGCGTCGCTATTTGCCCGCCCACTACGCCGCAAGTCGATCCTGACGGCACATCCAAATGTAGGAGTGGCCGCCGAATGAAATTAACCGTTTGGACATATGAAGGGCCACCACACGTCGGTGCAATGCGCGTTGCCACTGGGATGAAGGGCCTGCATTACGTTCTACATGCGCCACAAGGAGACACCTACGCGGATTTATTATTTACCATGATTGAACGCCGCAATCACCGTCCGCCTGTGACCTACACTACGTTTCAAGCCCGGGATTTGGGTGCGGACACTGCTGGCTTATTTAAAGATGCCTGCCAAGATGCCTACAACCGGTTCAAGCCAGACGCGATTATCGTGGGTGCATCTTGTACTGCTGAATTGATACAGGATGATCCGGGTGGTCTAGCCGAAACCATGGGCATTCCAGTGCCCGTGATCCCACTAGAACTACCGAGCTATCAGCGTAAAGAAAATTTTGGTGCGGACGAAACATTCTTTCAAATTGTACGACATCTAGCTAAGCCAATGAAGCGGACCAAGCGCATAAGCTGCAATATCATCGGCCCAACTGCTCTTGGATTTCGTCATCGCGACGATGTGCAAGAGATCTCCAATCTGTTGTATGAAATGGGTATTGAAGTCAACGTGATTGCTCCTATGAACGCGACATGTGCAGATATTTCAAAGATGGGTCAGGCGCATTTTAACGTGCTGCTCTACCCTGAAACTGGCGAACAGGCAGCACGATATTGCAAACGCGAGTTTGATCAACCGTTCACCAAGATCGTCCCAATTGGCGCTGCTGCTACCCAT
>DLZA01000282.1 GCA_003447515.1 Paracoccaceae bacterium | reverse complement strand
AACACGCGGCTTATTGCTGTGGATGAAGCCCATTGTGTTAGCCAATGGGGCCATGACTTTCGTCCTGATTACCTACGGATTGGAGCTCTACGTAACGAACTTGGCGTACCTTTAGCAGCATTTACTGCGACGGCTGATGCAGAGACCCGCAACGAAATTGTTGAACGTTTGTTCGATGGTGTGCCGCCTGTCACCTTTCTCCAGGGTTTTGATCGCCCAAATATTCATTTGGCTTTTGCACCCAAAAATAGCCCACGCAAACAGCTTTTGGACTTTGTTCATGCCCGCAAAGGGCAGTCTGGAATTGTTTATTGTTCGTCGCGCAACAAGTGCGAAACGTTGGCCATGGCGCTTCGCGAAGCGGGACACTCGGCGTTGTATTATCATGCAGGAATGGAAAAGGACGACCGCCGGCTGGCAGAAACACGTTTCCAGCGTGAGGATGGGTTAATTGTTTGCGCAACAATTGCCTTTGGAATGGGTGTGGATAAGCCTGATATTCGTTGGGTGGCGCATGCTGATTTACCTAAGTCGATGGAGAGTTATTACCAAGAGATTGGTCGGGCTGGCCGCGATGGCGATCCAGCGGATACGTTAACATTATACGGTGCTGACGATGTGCGTTTGCGAAGGGCACAGATTGACGAGGGACTCGCCCCTGCAGATCGCAAAGAGGCGGATCACGGACGTTTAAACGCTTTGCTCGGTCTGGCAGAGGCGCGGCGCTGTCGGCGGTATGTGTTGTTGCAGTATTTTGGGGAAGAGATCGTGGAATGTGGAAATTGTGATCTTTGTGCTAATCCACCAAAAGTTTTTGATGGCACAGAGGCAGTGCGTAAAGCGCTCTCAGCAGTGTTGCGGACGGGAGAGTATTTCGGCGCTGGGCATCTGATTGACGTTTTACGAGGCACTTTGACGGATCGAATTAAGCAGCGTGGCCACAATGATTTGCCAACATTCGGTATTGGCAAAGAATATGATAAAGCACAGTGGCAGGGCATTTTTCGTCAAATGATGGGCTATGATTTGATCCGGCCTGATATGGAGCGCCATGGTGCATTTCGTATGACGCAAAAGGCGCGGCCTTTGTTGCGTGGTGAGGAAGTGATCGAATTGCGTCAAGATACATTGGTCAAAACTCGTAGTTCGCACACACGGGTGAAAGCGATGGTGGCGGATGAAGATGAAGCGTTATTGTCTGCGCTTAAAGCGAAGCGCCGCGCGTTGGCTGAAGACATGCAAGCGCCCGCATATGTGGTTTTTCCAGATGCAACTTTGATTGCTATGGCCACTGAGAGGCCTAAAGATATCGATGGGTTTGCGCGTTTGCCAGGAGTTGGCGCAGTGAAATTAGAACGCTATGCTGTCCCATTTCTTGAGGTTATAAACGGTATCTCGGAGGAAGTTCATCCTGCGCGACGTAAGCTTGCGGGTCGTGATGCAGGTGCATTGTTCGACCGTTTGCAAGCGGCGCAGGTGCGTTTGGCTCGGGGGGAAAATGGCCTAGATACGTTTATGAGTTGCAGTAGTTCGACCTTGTCTAAAGTTGCACAGATTAAGCCGATTTCAGTTGATGCATTAGAACGTATTAGTGGTGTAGGTTCAGCTAAAGCGACACGTTTTGGCGCTGCGTTTTTAGAAGAAATTGAAGTTGAATAGAGATTCTTTTCAGTTGCCGCATTGGTACTACATCAGATAATATGTGCTTGTGAACTTTGGAGATGAAGATGCTTGTTGTGCTGTCACCCGCGAAAAAGCTGAACTTTGACGAAAAACCTGAAGGTTTGATTGAAACATTGCCAGACTATCAGATTGATGCGAACCGTTTGGCCAGAATTGCTAAAAAGCTAAGCGTGTCTGAACTGCGCGATTTGATGAAAATATCTGAGGATTTGGCCAAGCTGAACCGTGAGCGATTTCAGAGTTTTGCTCAAGAATCCACAGCAGATAACTCTAAACAGGCAATGCTGGCATTTGCAGGTGACACGTATGTTGGATTGAACGCTGATAGCTTGAATCCTGATGAACAGGCTTACGCGCAGGATCATTTGCGTATCCTTAGTGGTCTTTATGGTTTATTGCGCCCAATGGATCGCATTCAGCCGTATCGCTTGGAAATGGGCAGCCGTTTGGCCAATACAGAAGGACCATCGTTATACGCATACTGGGGCACAAAGTTAGCCGAAGCATTGGATGAAGCCTCGGGGGGGGCGCCTGTTGTTAATTGTGCGAGCACGGAGTATTTTAAGGCAGCGAACCCAAAAATTATGAAGTCCACCGTAATTACACCAACCTTCAAAGAGGACCGTAACGGTGAATTGAAGATGATAGGGTTTTTTGCAAAAAAAGCGCGGGGTGCCATGGCACGTTATATGATCACAAACCGCGTAGAGTCTTTTGATGGCGTGAAAGACTTCGACTTGGATGGATATAAATTTCAGCCTAAGCTGTCAGATGAAACAACCCCAATATTTACGCGCAAAGCTGCGCAAGGCTAACTGTTGTTGTCCAGCCAAAGGACAGATTCTTGCAATTTCTCTGAGCGCTTGGATAGTATTACCTAATTTTTTCTTAGCAAAAGTCGCCGTGACAGAACCAACCGCCTGAATATTCACGGGTTTTAGTTTCAAAAATCCACAACTGCTCCCCTGTTTCCGTTTCAATTTTCCAGTAATCCCGCGTTCCGCTGCGCCAGTTTGGATCATCGAGCCACCATTCAGGAGACAGGCGTTCCGGTCCTGTGGCGCTAGCAGTGTGAAATGTTCGCTTCCGCCAGCGAAATACGGTAGGCGCAGTAGAGGGCGTTTCGCCTTGTTTATCTACAATGATGGCTTCTGGTTGGAACAGCGTTAGTGGACGGAGTAGGTGTATGTCTGGCCAGTTTTCTGCAGGTTCAGAATAGGTGGCGGCCATTTTGGTGGCGGTTTTCTCAGGTATGTGACTGTTAGCGGGATGTAAGCGTGTGATGTTCTCCAATCCAACCCGTGTGCCCAATCTTTCCATCAGATTGGATATCCCATTGTCCTCATCGCGTAGTTTGCGTGCAGTTTCCACTGCATCAGTATGACCTTTGTGTTGGAGGTGGGAGAGTGGTTCGGTTATAAAAGCCTCTAACCGTAAGGTGTCGATGCCAAAGCCAATTTCTATGTTGGGCAGTTGTAGCAATAAAAGTGGTCGTATGCGGTTGGGGTTGTGGTTAGGGTGGGCAAGGCCTACTTCGATGATCTGAAAGTTGCGATCTGTGCGAAAACACCAAAGCCGCAACTGTCTCGCACCACGGCCTGCTTTACTTAGCCGTTCACACAGGGGTGGTAATAGGCGGTCGATGCCTGCAATGATATCCTCGGCCAGTCCAATAGGATCGGGCAGTGAAAGGCGTGTAGCGAAATGATGTGTGCGTCGTGCAGGTGAAATGGGTTCGGGATCTGCGCCAAGTGCTTGATCCAACCGTAGCACTACATCACGCCCAAAGCGGCGCATTAATGCGCCGCGAGGTAGGCCGATTAGGTCAGTAATTATACGGATGCCTAAACGATTGAGGTTCGTACAAATGTCACGGTGTAGGCGCAGTGCGGCCACGGGCAGAAATGCGATAGCTTCGCGAGTTTTGCCAGGTGGTGCGATATAGGAGGCGTTGAGGTTTGTTTGTAATCGAATGGGGGCAAGGCCTTTACGCTCCCAATTTTGGCGTTTAAATGCTCGGGATCGTGTGGCGCGGGCTTCTTGTTTGATAGCGTCACCAGATCGGTGTGCTTGTGCGGATTTTCCAGAAAACCGGGCCAAGGCCCATGCGGCCCCAGGGGTATCAGCGATGCCAAACATGCCTGTTAAGCGCAAATTTTGCAGGTCTTGAGAAATCGCTTCGGCAAGCTGTTTTTCACCACCAAATAGATGTGCGCAGCCCGTAATGTCGAGAATAAGTGATGCGGGCGCCTCTTCGGCGACCCAAGGAGAATATTTTCCCATCCAACGTCTTAATCCTGCCAAAAAACCTGCCTCTTGCAGTGGGTTTTCAGGGGCGGTCATTAAGTTTGGACAAAATGCACGTGCGTCAGACAGGGGTTGCCCAACTATCAAGCCCTCAGCGTTTGCTTCGGCGGATAGGCAGGCAAGTGTGAGGGTGTTGCTGTCTTGTGCAACGATGACAAATGGGTTCAGTATTGCGCCACGATGGCTACGCAAAACTCGTTCAGCGGCTAGGTAAGGGAACCATATGGATAGAATACGTCGTGTTGGCATGGCAGTGTAAGATTAAATGTTCATGGTTTGTTCTTAACAGGATTCGCTTTATAGAGTCGAGTTTATTCTTCAAAGATAGAGTGTGGAGCGCTTGCTGTAGGTTCGAATTTATGGATGCTGGCCATGCAAAATGGGTTTGATCTGCAAGACGATGCCCGCTTTGCGCATAAGGCTCATTTTTTTGGATAACTTTTTTGGTAACAAAAGGCCTTTGTTACTAAATTGGAAGTGCATAGGTGGGCGGTTGATTAGAACTTGGTCTACGATTCTGATGTTAAAGTCGGCATGCTACCTTGAAAAATAGTTAGTCATCAGCACCAATAGGTTTTGGCTAATATTTAGTATAGCTTTCATAAGTATTTTTGATTGTTTTATGAATGTGTAACCATTGGGCTCGACTGCTTGTTCGTCGCACGGAACAATACAATGCTCAGAGTTTCGCGGTTCGAAATAAAAGAAATACGAAAAGGCCATAAAATTTAAAGTTATGTCGTTTTTAGACTTGCTTTGATGAAATAAAGCATGAAATTTTCATGTTAAATTTCATCACCGGAAACTATGCCAGACACATTACCATATTCCTCAGCATCGCTCGGTGCAGATTTGCGTGCATTGCGAAAAGCACGAAATGTAACATTGGTGGATTTGGCCGAACAATGCAGCAAATCCGTAGGTTGGCTGAGCCAAGTGGAACGTGACATATCCCATCCCTCCATCGATGAATTAAAAGTGCTTGCAAAAGCGCTAGAGGTATCAGTTTCTATATTTTTCGGTCAGGCCCCTTCGGTCCCAAATGAGGAAGGCTATGTGGTTCGTAGTGCGGCTCGGCGGCGCGTGGGCAGCGGAAATAAAGGGTTGGTGGAGGAACTTCTTTCACCAGATCTGACTGATGATTTTGAGATGTTTCATTCCACGTTTGAGGCAGGCGCCGAGATGACAAAGTTGGAAACGCGCCCAACGCAAGAGGTTTGTTATGTCATTTCGGGAAAGCTGCGCCTTTGGGTTGGAATGCGTCAGTTCGACGTGGAGCCAGGCGATAGTTTTCGCATTCGCGGTGAGGCCTATCGTTGGGCAAACCCCTGGACGCAAGACGCTGAAGTGATTTGGGTCATCGCACCACCAGTGTATTAATGGAGGATACAATGCAGATACAAAGTGCTGAATTCCGAGATACAGCGTATCTTTTACAAGTGGTGAAAAGTAATTTTATTTTCAATGTTCTGAACTCTAAGACTACACTATTTATTTCTGTATCCATTTCTCGCCTCACCAATCTCTTGGTAGGACCAGTCTGGATACCGGTTTTCGTTCATAGTACAAATTTAATGCTGTTGGGCTTTATTCTCAAAATGTCACTTGGCATGTTAGCTACCGTATCTTCAAAAGAACTGCACTTCTGTACGAAAATCCTTATCAAAAAAATAACTGCAATTATGTTTGGTGGCTATGCCGCGAGACCTGTGCTCGACTAAAAGGAGACTTCGATGTCTAATTTTCCAACAACAGCGCGTGTTGTCATTATCGGCGGTGGTGTCGTTGGCACATCCACGCTCTATCATCTAGCTAAAGGAGGTTGGAGAGATTGCATTTTGCTGGAAAAAAACGAACTGACGGCAGGATCGACGTGGCACGCGGCTGGTAACGTGCCAAACTTTGCGGGCAGTTGGGCCGTGATGAATATGCAACGCTACGGTGCAGAGATGTATCGCACACTGGGTGATGATGTGGATTACCCAATGAACTATCACGTCACGGGTTCCATCCGTCTGGCACATTCCAAGAACCGCATGTTGGAATTTGAGCGTGTAGCGGGCATGGGTAATTACCAGGGTCTAAAGATGGATATTATGACCAATGAGGAAATGAAGAAAAAACACCCGTTCATTGAAACGCATAATTTAGAAGGTGGTCTTTGGGACCCGTTAGATGGTGATATAGACCCGGCACAGTTAACCCAAGCACTTGCCAAAGGTGCGCGGGATTTGGGCGCACGGATAGAGCGGTTCTGCCCAGTTGTCGACATTGATCGAGATGGTGATGAGTGGATTGTTAAAACTAAAAAAGGCGATATTCGCTGCGATAAGATTGTGAACTGTGCAGGTTATTATGCGCAGCGAGTGGGTGAAATGTTCAAACCTCATGGTGGACGCACCGTTCCAATGGTGGTTATGTCTCATCAGTATTTCCTGACTGGCCAAATTCCTGAGTTGGAAGCGTGGACGAAGGAAAAGGGTCATAAGGTCCCATTATTGCGAGATGTGGATGTGTCCTACTATTTGCGCCAGGATAAAAATGGGCTAAATCTCGGCCCCTATGAGCGGAATTGTAAGGCCCATTGGGTGACCCCTGATGATCCAATGCCAGAGGATTTTAGTTTTCAGCTTTATCCAGACGATTTAGATCGTTTGGAAGATTATATCGAAGATGCGATGGCGCGTGTACCACTTCTTGGTGAAGGTGGCATTGAACGCAACATTAATGGTCCAATCCCATACGCGCCTGATGGTTTGCCAATGATTGGCCCAATGCCTGGTTGTCTGAATGCGTTTGAAGGTCACTCCTTCACTTTCGGTATTGCGCAAGGTGGTGGTGCAGGAAAGGTGCTGTCGGAGTGGATCATGTATGGGGAAACTGAGGATGATATGTGGGCTGTCGATCCGCGTCGTTACACCGATTACACCGATCACGATCATTGTTTGGCAAAGGCCATTGAAACTTATGGCCACGAGTATGCGATGCACTACCCGCATTACGAATGGCCAGCGGGGCGCGATAAAAAGCTGTCGCCAAATCATAAAAAAATCAAGGAGCTTGGCGGTGTCATGGGTGCGTTCAACGGCTGGGAGAGGGCCTGTTGGTTTGCCAAAAATGGAGATGACGTATCCCTAGAAGCAACTGAGACTTGGAGCCGAGAAGGGCCGTGGCAAATCCGTGTTAAGGATGAATGTGAAGTCGTGCGTGATTCTTGTGGCGTTCTTGATCTGCCAGGGTTCTCTCGGTTCTGGATCCAAGGCGAAGGCGCAGACGATTGGCTAAGAGGATTTGTGACGGGTAGCATTCCAAAGGTAGGACGCATGAACCTGGTTTATGTGTCTGATAGCCGTGGACGCATACTGACCGAACTTTCTTGTATTCGTATCGAAGAGAACAACTTCATCCTGATCACTGCCGCAACGGCGCAGTGGCATGATGGGGATTTGATCCGTAATGCGGTGCCGAAAGGTGTAAATGTTCGGGAAACAACCACAGAGCGAGACACACTGATCGTAACAGGTCCAAAATCGCGCGAGGTGTTGTCTAGCATCACTGATGCAGACTTGGAACAAGGTTGGTTGACCCATCAGTGGGCAACGGTTGCGGGGCAAAAAGCATTTTTGATACGTGTGAGTTTTGCTGGTGAGTTGGGCTGGGAAATTCATGCTGAAAACGATCATATGCCGCCAATTTTTGATGCAGTTCTGGCGGCTGGTGCGAAACCGTTTGGTATGTACGCGCTGGATAGCTTGCGGATTGAGAAAGGGTACCGCGCTTGGAAGGGAGATCTATCAACGGATTACTCCATCCTCGAGGGTGGTTTGGAACGGTTCGTCCGTTTGGATAAGCCGTTTGATTTTGTTGGAAAGGCAGCGATCCAAAATGAAAAGCAACAGGGCCGCAAACGCGCCTTTGTTACCTTAATAGTGGAGGCTGATTTTGCTGATGCACCATACATGTCGACCATTTGGCGTGGTGAAAAAGTGGTAGGTGAAACCACATCAAGTGCGTGGGGGCATCGTGTTAGCGCCTCCATAGCGCTTGGTATGGTGCAGGTTGATCTGGCCAAAGCTGGGACCGAATTGGAAGTGGAAATTTTTGGCAAACGTTGCAAGGCGGTTGTGCAAAAAGATGAGCCGCTTTGGGACCCTGCAAACGAGCGCATCCGTGCATAAAAAACAACCAACCCAGGTCTTTCTTGGAAAATATACGGAGGAAAAAATGTCAAACATTACCATTCTTGATGGCGGCATGGGGCAAGAGCTGATTGCCCGTGCCCCCGAGGGGCCAACACCGTTGTGGGCGACGCAGGTGATGATAGATCACCCTGATATTGTGCGTGATATTCATGATGATTATTTTTTAGCGGGGGCCGACATAGCTATTGCGAACACCTATGCGGTGCTGCGGGATCGTTTGCAGAACAACGGGATTGCAGAACAATTCGAAGCCTTACACCAAAAGGGCCGCGAGATTGCCTGTGCTGCGCGGGATGCGTTTGGTGCGGGTCAGGTGGCCAGTTCTCTGGGTCCACTTGGTGCAAGTTACCGTCCTGATCTGGCTCCGCCTGTTGCAGAGTGTGCTGCCGCTTACGCCGAAATCATTGCGCTGCATGATGCCCATGTAGATTTGCATTTGATCGAAACAGCGTCTGGTCTGCAATTGGCCGAGGGTGCGTTGGCGGGATGTGTAGACGCACAGAAACCTGTTTGGATTGGCCTGTCGGTAGATGACAAAGACGGCACGCTATTGCGATCTGGGGAAGCGTTAGAAGATGCGCTGCCCCTGTTGGATAAATACGATCCTGCTGCAGTTCTGATCAACTGCTCCACACCCGAAGCGGTGTCTAAAGCCTTGCCTATTATTGCGGCGCATGGGTTGCGGTTTGGGGCCTATGCGAATGGGTTTACCAAGATTTCTGATGCGTTCAAAGTGGTCAACCAGACTGTGGATACGCTGACTGCGCGTACTGACTTGGGACCAGAGGCTTATGCCGAATGCGCCGAACACTGGGTTGAAATGGGTGCAACCATCATTGGGGGTTGCTGCGAAGTTGGCCCTGCACACATTGCCGAATTAAAACGGAGATTGAAGTGAAACTGCCAGCCTTTGGCATTGATTTGATCACCACGTTTCCGCTAGGCTTTGTTGCCACGGTGACAGCGGGTGGTCGCCCGAACGTTAGCCCGAAGGGTACATTTTTGGTGCTGGATGACCAGACGATTGCCTTTGGTGAAATTCGATCCCCCCAGACTGTGACGAACTTGACGAACCAGCCCGAATTAGAAGTGAACTTTGTTGATCAATGGACCCGGAAAGGTGTGCGTGTTCGCGGAAAGGCCCAAATGATACGCCGTGGTACCGCCGAATTTGGTGGGCTAATTGAGCAATGGGAAGACATTTGGGGCGACCTTGCGGATCGGATCAATCTGATTGTGAAAATACCTGTGGATCAGGTGAAACCAATTTTGACGCCGTCCTATGATGATGGCGCAACAGAAGAAGACATGATTGCCACCTTCAAGGCAAAATTTGCGGAGACCTACCCATGAGCAAAGTTCCATCCCAAGCCCGCGTAGTCATTGTTGGCGGTGGTGTCATCGGTTGTTCGGTCGCCTATCACCTCACAAAACTCGGTTGGAAAGACGTTGTGCTGTTGGAACGCAAACAACTGACATCTGGCACAACGTGGCACGCGGCTGGCCTGATCGCACAACTTCGCGCGACAGCGAACATGACGAAATTGGCGAAGTATTCTCAAGAGCTTTATGGCAATTTGGAAGTGGAAACAGGGGTAGCCACTGGCTTTAAACGCTGTGGTTCGATCACTGTAGCGCTGACTGAAGAACGCAAAGAAGAAATTTTTCGTCAGGCCACTATGGCCCGCGCCTTTGGGGTAGAGGTTGAAGAGATTTCACCCAACGAAGTCAAAGAGCGGTACGAGCATTTGAACATCGACGACGTGACTGCTGGTGTTTGGCTGCCTCTTGATGGGCAGGGCGATCCTGCGAACATCGCGCTTGCTCTTGCCAAAGGGGCGCGCAACGGTGGGGCCATGGTTATCGAGCGCACTAAAGTGACCGGTATGACCAAAGAGGGCCGCACTGTCACAGGTGTAAACTGGATCAACCAGGACGGTGAAAGTGGGCACACCAAGGCCGATATGGTCGTAAACTGTGGCGGCATGTGGGGCCATGAAGTTGGCCGTATGGCAGGCGTGAATGTGCCGCTGCATGCCTGCGAACACTTTTACATTGTAACCGAGGCGATTAAGGGTCTGACTCAAATGCCCGTGCTGCGCGTTCCTGATGAGTGCGCGTATTACAAGGAGGACGCGGGCAAATATCTGCTGGGTGCGTTCGAACCAAATGCGAAACCTTGGGCGATGGATGGCATTCCTGACAATTTCGAATTCGACCAACTGCCAGAGGATTTCGATCACTTTGAGCCGATCTTAGAGGCCGCTTGTGAGCGTTTACCGATGTTGGCAGAGGCGGGCATCCATACCTTTTTTAACGGGCCTGAATCTTTTACGCCCGATGATGCCTATCATCTTGGCTTGGCGCCAGAGATGGATAATTTCTGGGTGGCTGCTGGGTTTAACTCCATTGGTATTCAATCCGCTGGTGGCGCGGGTATGGCGCTGGCACAGTGGATGGACGAAGGGCAAAAACCGTTCGATCTGGGCGATGTGGACATCAGCCGAATGCAGCCGTTCCAAGGCAACAAAACCTATCTGTTTGAGCGGTCCAAAGAAACGTTAGGTCTGCTCTATGCAGACCATTTCCCATATCGCCAAAAGGCGACTGCGCGGGGTGTGCGGCGCACGCCGTTTCATCATCACATGCTGGAAAATGGTGGTGTGATGGGAGAAATTGCGGGCTGGGAACGGGCCAATTGGTTTGCGCGTGAAGGCCAGACGCCTGAGTACGAATGCAGCTGGCAGCGTCAGAACTTTTTTGACAACGTGCGCGATGAACACATGGTGGTGCGCCAGAATGTTGGCATGTACGACATGTCATCCTTCGGTAAAATCCGTGTTGAAGGCAGCGACGCAGAGGCCTTCATGAACTACGTCGGCGGCGGGGATTATTCTGCGCCTATAGGCAAGATTGTGTACACGCAATTCCTGAACAATCGTGCGGGGATCGAGGCGGATGTGACCGTCACGCGCATGTCTGAAACGGCCTATCTGGTGGTGACACCTGCAGCGACACGGCTTGCGGATCAGGTGTGGATGGAACGCAATCTTGGCGATTTCAACGTGGTGATCACGGATGTAACAGCGAGCGAGGGTGTGTTGGCTGTGATGGGGCCACGATCGCGCGAATTGCTGCAAGCGGTATCGCCTGCGGATTTCTCAAACGAAGTGAACCCGTTTGGCACAGCTCAAGAGATTGAGATCGGCATGGGCCTTGCTCGGGTGCATCGCGTGACCTATGTGGGAGAGCTGGGCTGGGAAGTTTATGTGTCTGCCGACCAAGCAGGCCATGTGTTCGAAACTCTCCACGCGGCTGGGCAGGACATGGATCTTAAGTTATGTGGCATGCACATGATGGATACCTGTCGCATTGAAAAAGGCTTCCGTCACTTTGGCCATGACATCACTTGTGAAGATCACGTGTTGGAGGCTGGCCTTGGCTTTGCGGTGAAAACAGACAAGCCCAATTTCATCGGTCGTGATGCTGTTTTGCGCAAGAAGGAGGAAGGTCTGCGCCAGCGTTTAGTGCAGTTCAAACTGAAAGACTCCGAACCGCTGCTGTATCACAACGAAGCCGTTATTCGTGATAGCGAAGTGATTGGGTATCTGTCCTCAGGCGGTTATGGCCATTTTGAAGGGGCGGCAATGGGCATGGGTTATGTGCCGTGTCAGGGTGAAACGCTGGCCGAGGTTCTGGCGTCAAAATACGAGATTGAAGTAGCAGGCGTTCGCGTCGAAGCTAAGGCACAAACCGAGCCGTTTTATGATCCCAAGGGTGAACGCGCGAAGGCCTAACCCAGCAGTGCACTAACAGTTTCAGCGGCGCGCAAACCTTCTTTGTGCGCCCCTGATACGGTGGCTTGCTCACCAAAACTGGTGGCCTCGCCTGCTAGGAAAATGCGCCCCGCAATTGACATGTGCAGGTGCTGTCGCGTGGCGATCATTCCGGGCAATGCGCCAGAATATGCGCCAAGGACATTTGCATTTTTGCCCCAGCGTGTGGCTGAGCCCTTGATGTAGCCATTGCGAATATTTGCACCAAAAAGGGCCGTCAGTTCCGCAAGGCCAAAGTCGATCATTGTGGCCTCGCCCTTGGCTTCTAGTGCTTTTCCAAAGCTGCCACCGATTTCCACATAGCACAGATTTGATCCGCTGATATTGGCAAGGATGCCGCCGCCTGTGGGGCTCCCGTTTTTGTGTTCGGTCAATTGGTACGCGATCCAGCTGTCAGGTTTCGCGTCGATGGTGCCTTGCGCAAATTGCAATGTGATATGGTTGTAGCTGCCCATGGTGATGCCACCAATGGCTTGACGGATTTGGCTGTCCATCTTGGGTTTAATTGCTAGTTTTCCACTTTTTAAAATGCCCTGTGATACCGTCACGATAACCGATTTTGCGCGTAGGGCTCCCTTATTGGTTTCCACGATCACGCTGTCTGTCGATGCATCAATAGATGTGGCGCGGGTGCCCAAGGTTACGGGCGTTTTTGCATGGTATGCCGCCAACAACGTGCCAAACCCTTGTGCACAAAACCAATCGACGCCCTCTTTGGCGCTGTGACAATCTGCTACTGAAACATCAGCCATATCACGGGCCATGGACAGGGACCCGATGTGGGCTGAGGCTGTGAGGTTCCATGGATTTTTAGGTCCAATGACGCTGGCTGCGGACACGTCTTTGCGCTTTTTTGCGGCTTTTGCTATGGCGTGATTTATGCGCTCCACCTCATTGAAGAATGCGATTTCATCAGCATCTGTTGCATCACGTCCTTTTACCATCACACGCATGTTTGACGGTGCTTTATACAGTTTTAGCCCCAGTTTTCTGCCTATGTTCACAAATGGGTTCAGGCTGCGATTGTGCAGCCAATGCGCGCCGTAATCCATTGGGACGCCAAAGGTGGATGTGTCCGAAAACACGCGCCCACCGATGCGGTTCGCAGCCTCGATGCATTGAACGGTGTAGCCGTCTCTTATCAATGCGTCTGTCGCGGCTAGCCCTGCCGCACCCGCGCCGATTACGACCACATCCACGTCAGCTGCTTTAGCGGCGGCTCCTGTGCCAACCAACGCGGCGGCCGTGAGGGCGGATTTTGTAAACGTTCTGCGGGTCATCGTCCTGTGAACTTCTTTTTTGTATGTCAGCTTAGCGGGGAAGTTGGCAGAATGCTAGAATTGCCAGCCTCCGTAAGAGCCGTTATGGCAAAGCATGCGCCTGCCCTTTGTTTACTCTCCTCCTAGCTGTCCAATTTCCGTTCTGTATGAGACGGACACGGTGCTGTTCATGGATAAACCCGCTGGTCTGCTGTCGGTGCCAGGCCGATTAGAAAACCACAAAGACTGTTTGCTGACACGGTTGGAGGCACAGAACAGCAACATTCGCTTGATCCACCGTTTGGATATGGACACGTCTGGTGTGATGGTTTTTGCAAAAACGGATCAGGCACAGCGGGAGCTGAACTGGCAGTTTGAAAGGCGTGGCGTGCGGAAAACTTATTTGGCCGAGGTAACGGGGCAGATCGTGGAGAGCGGCACAGTAGACCTGCCCTTGATGCGTGATTGGCCGAACCGTCCGTTACAAAAGGTGGATGATGCGGGCAAGCCATCTGTCACGCATTGGAGGGTGCTGGCACGAAAGACCGAGAGTTGTGTGGTGGAGCTAACCCCTGAAACAGGGCGTAGTCATCAATTGCGAGTTCACATGGCGGCTGTGGGTCACGCGATGTTGGGAGATGTGTTTTACGCCACACCCAAGGTTGCGATGCAGTCTGATCGTTTGATGCTTCACGCCCACCGTCTGTGTTTAACGCTGCCAGGAGATGACGTACAAACCTGTATTACAGCCCCATGTGCTGATTTTCCGCCACTCTGACTTGCAGCGACGAAGTTGGCGCGATACGCCTGACGACAAAGGAGCTAATCTATGTCACATACACCTGTTGATCCCGAAAAACTCACCGCTGATTTGATCAAATGTGCCTCAGTCACGCCGACTGAAGGGGGTTCTTTGGTGCTGCTGGACAGTTTGCTGACAGATGCTGGGTTCTCCTGTACGCGCGTGGATCGGGGTGAGGTTTCAAATTTGTTCGCTCGCTGGGGGCAGGGCGCGAATGGGCGCACGTTCGGCTTTAACGGGCACACGGATGTGGTTCCTCTGGGGGATGAGGCTGCTTGGACGGTCGATCCCTTTGGGGCCGAGGTCAAAGATGGTTTCATGTACGGGCGTGGCGCTACGGATATGAAATCGGGTGTGGCGGCCTTTGCTGCGGCGGCGATTGATTTTGTGAACACGACACCCCCTGACGGGTCGGTTGTGCTGGCGATCACAGGCGATGAAGAAGGTGTTGCCGTGGATGGCACGGTTGCACTGCTCGATTGGATGGACGCGAATAACGAACGGATAGATCACTGTTTGGTTGGTGAACCGACCAGCCCGAACACTATGGGTGAGATGATGAAAATCGGGCGGCGTGGATCCATGACGGGGTATTTTACTGCGACAGGCATGCAGGGGCATTCGGCTTATCCGCACCGCGCGAAAAATCCGCTGCCTGCGATGGCGCAGCTGATGGCAATGCTGGCGGCGCATCAGTTGGATGATGGGACGGAGCACTTTGATCCATCGACCCTTGCTGTAACGACGATTGATACTGGCAATCCGGCGAACAATGTGATTCCTGCGCAGTGTCGCGCAACTGTAAATATACGGTTCAATGATACGTGGACGTCTGAAGCGCTGATCAATTGGCTAACCCGCAAAATGCAAAGTGTAGCGGATTTATTTGACATTGAATTTGACATGAAAACGCAAGTGAGTGGTGAGAGCTTTTTCACACCACCGGGCGAGTTGTCCGCATTGATCGGCAAAGCGGTGAAGGCGGAAACGGGCGTGGAGCCAGAGATGTCCACTACGGGCGGCACATCGGACGCGCGGTTCGTGAAAAACCACTGCCCTGTGGTGGAATTCGGGTTGGTTGGCAAAACCATGCACCAAGTGGACGAACGGGTCGAAGTGGCGCAAATCTATCAGTTAAAGGCAATCTATAGCCGCATTTTGGCCGACTATTTCGCGTGAAGCCGCAGCTTTATATAATGGTCAAGGAACCGCACCCAGGTCGTGTGAAAACGCGGTTGGGGCGTGATTTGGGGCACACCCAGGCGGCGTGGTGGTTTCGCCATCAAGCGCGGCGACTGATTGCGCGACTGTCTCGTGACCTGCGTTGGCAGACTGTGTTGGCCGTGTCCCCTGATGTAGAGGGGTTGGAGAGCCGTGTTTGGCCTGCTCATGTGACCCGTCAACCGCAGGGGGCGGGTGATCTAGGGGATCGTATGGCGCGAATTTTTCGCTCTGCTTCTGCGGGACCAGTTTTGATCGTTGGCGCGGATATTCCGGACATCACGCCAGCGTTGATTGCTAAGGCGTTTTGGGCACTGGGGGATCACGATGCAGTTGTTGGACCTGCGCCTGATGGTGGGTTCTGGCTGATTGGTTTAAAAAATACCCGCGCGGTTCCAAGTCAAATTTTCGCTAATGTAAGTTGGAGCACTGAAAGTGCACTCGAGGATACTTTGGCGACGTTTGGGTCTTTACGTGTGGCGCGCATTGATGTCTTGCGCGACATCGACACGATTGACGATTTGCGAGATTAGTCTGTGCCCGACCCAGCATTTGCTTTTGTCAAAAAATGTCGTCTTTGATTATACTGTGTTTAGTCTAGTTTTGGCTCTCACGCACGCCGAAAAGGCGAATATAATGGCCGTGCGTTTTAGGAATGTAACCAGAAGTAGAAGGTGCTACTGCCCTTTCAGTAGGTACTTTGTTGGCATCGTTGGGCTCGACAGTGTAGTGGCACGTGGTTAGGCCATTCCAGCGGCCTCCAATATTGTTTTTGCAAACGCTTTTGTGCCGTTGTTCGCGTTCACTTGGGCTGACCTGTGGCAGCAACTACCTCTTGGTATCGCGGCGGCCTTGCCTTTGCAGATGTAAGGCATCAGAACGCTGTTTGCCTTAGGGTGCTGGTTGGCGCGCGCATGTTGGGTGTACTTGAATCAGCCTGCAGCCGTGAAAACGCTAAAAGTTGCTAGTAAGCGAGGCGTAAAAACGCACCCCATACGATTAGCAATGACCTTTTATGCCCTCCATGATAGTGGGGGGGCATGAAACAATTACCGAATAAAGAACAGGTTCTTGACTGGATCAAGGACAATCCTGCAAAATCGAACAAGCGCGACGTGGCCCGTGCGTTTGGGATTAAAGACAGCAGCAGGATAGAGCTTAAACGCATCCTGAAAGAGCTGACCGCTGAAGGCCATATCGAAAAGAAAAAACGAAACTATCGTGGGCCAGAAGAGCTACCGCCTGTATCTGTACTGATGGTGCTGCCGCCTGATGAAAACGGAGACATGACTGCTGCTCCGATGGAATGGAAGGGCGACAACCCTGCCCCGCGCATCTTGATCATGCCCAAAAAGGGTGATCCAACTCTTGGCGCGAACGACCGCATTTTGGTGCGTCTGTCCTCTGCTACGGATGAAGATTTCAAATACGAGGCACGGTTGATCCGTAAAATCGGATCAGGCCCTGCCCGCATTTTAGGCATCTACCGTGAGGGTTCGGAAGGCGGGCGCTTGGTGCCTGTCGATAAAAAATCAGACCGTGAAAGTATTGTCGCCGCTGGTGATACAGGTGGCGCAAAAGATGGTGAGCTAGTAGAGGCAGAGCAGCTTGGTAAACAGCGGCATGCGGGCTTGATCAAAGTCAAAATCGTCGAAGTTCTGGGCGATCCGATGGCCTCAAAATCTATTTCGTTGATTGCGATCCATGAACATGGCATCCCTGATCATTTCCCCGACAACGTGGTGGCAGATGCCGAGGCCGCGAAGCCTGTGGATCTCGGTGAGCGCACCGATTTGCGTGATCTCCCGCTATTCACCATCGACCCATCGGATGCGCGGGACCACGATGATGCGATCTGCGCGATCCCTGATCAGGACCCAAAGAACGCGGGTGGGCACATCATTTGGGTGGCCATTGCCGATGTGGCCTATTACGTGCGGTCAAATTCGCCGCTGGATAAAGAGGCACGCAAGCGGGGTAATTCAAGCTATTTTCCAGACCGCGTTGTGCCAATGTTGCCAGACGTGCTGTCGGGTGATTTGTGTTCACTGCACGAAGGTGTGGACCGCGCCTGTCTGGCGCTGCGCATTGTGTTGAATGCGGACGGAAAGCGGCTGGATCATGAATTCCACCGTGGCCTGATGCGTTCCCCTGCGAGCCTGTCTTATGAGCAAGCGCAGGCGGCTGTGGATGGCGCGTATGACAATGCAACAGAGCCGCTGAAAGGGCCGATTGCGGACCTGTTTACTGCCTATGCCAGCGCCACAAAGGGACGGAGCGAACGGCAACCGCTGGACCTCGATCTGCCAGAACGTAAGATCGTTTTGTCCGATGAGGGCGTGGTCACAAGTGTCGCGTTCCGTGATCGGTTCGATGCGCATAAGCTGGTCGAAGAATTCATGGTGATGGCGAACGTCTGCGCGGCAGAAACGTTGGAACAAAAGCAATGTCCGTTCCTGTATCGTGTTCACGAAGAACCATCTCAGGAAAAGCTGCAAGCTTTGCGCGAAACAGCGGATAGTATAGGCTTGCAACTGGCCAAGGGTCAGGTTTTGAAAACCATGCACCTTAACAAATTGCTGAATGCAGCGGCAGGGACTGAAGACGCAGAGGTAATCAACATGACCGTTCTGCGATCCATGACGCAGGCCTACTATGGCACAGGGAACATGGGGCATTTCGGGCTGAACCTGCGCCGCTATGCTCATTTCACATCGCCCATTCGCCGCTATGCCGATTTGATCGTGCACCGCGCGTTAATCACTGCGCACGGTTGGGACGATGACGGGTCACAGCCTGGAGACGCGGACCAGATGCAGGACACGGCCGAATGGATCTCCCAGACGGAGCGACGGTCTATGCTGGCGGAGCGGGACACGACGGATCGGTATTTGGCGGCGTTCTTGGCCGAACGGGTTGGTAATGAATTCACGGGCCGTGTGTCTGGCATTGCAAAGTTTGGAATGTTTGTAAGGCTGGATGAAAGCGGTGCGGATGGGATGATCCCGTTGTCATCGCTGGGGCGCGAATACTGGGTTTACAATCACGAGGCAAAGTCGCTGACGGGAGATCGATCTGGTCGTGTGATTTCGGTCGGTATGCCTGCAACAGTTCGTCTGGCAGAGGCTGCGCCTTTGACGGGTGGTTTGCTTTTGGAACTGCTCGACGTTGGGGGCAAACCTTTGTCAAAATCTGACAGCGGCAAACGTAGCAAGATCAAGCATAAAGGCAGCCGCGTGGTCAAAGGGCGGCGTCGGCGTAAGGGTTAGGCGAACACCAATCGTGCGATCAGTGTCGTTGCAGCGACCATCGATAGGCCAAGCGCGTAGGGGCGAATGGTTTGGCGTTCCAATCGTTTGGCTAGCGGCATCGACACCGCAAGGCCAAGCACGATGGCGGGCAGCAAGCTGCCTGCAAAGATCAGGTGCTTTGCATTGATGAGGTCCTGCCACGCTAGCGCCAAGACCGATATGCACATGCCCCAAAAGAAGAACGTGTTTTGCATGGCCCGGGCGCGTTTGGCAGGTTCATACTGATACAGCAGCGCCATGGGTGGTGCACCGACGGCTGTGATTGTTCCCATCAATCCTGCGGCAATGCCTGCCATGATGAGGCTGAAGGGTTGGATGGTAATGCGCAGGCCAGATAGGCTGAGGATTGTGCCGAACAGCACCACCGCACCTGTCAGCCCCGCGATTAGATCAACGTTCGTGATAGACGCCGCGATCATTGCAGCGATCACAGCGCCAAGCGCACGGCCAAAAAAGCCGGGTATAATTTCCGCACGGGTCAGCGCTGAAAAGTCCACAGCTGTAGAGGTCAGCCCGACTGTGATCCCAAGCAGTAACAATCCTGCGGGCAAAAACTGTGGCGCGACCAATGCGATTAGAGGGGCGGCAACAATACCAAAGGCTTGGCCTGACAGACGTTGGATTCCAGCGGATAGGGTCACAGCACAAAAACAGGTAATCCAAACCACGAAGGTAATGTCCAATTGTACCAGTAGATCAAACATAAATCGACACTTCGATTAGGTTTAAGTCCGGGTCACGCAGATAGATTGATGAGATTTGGCCCCGTGCCCCCGACCGCGATACGGGCCCATTAATGATATCCACTTTGTGTGACTTGAGGTGGTTAACCCATTCATCCAGCGGACTGTCGACAAGCAAGCAAAGATCAGCGCTGCCAGCTGTCGGCGTATGTGCATGTGGTTTGAACGTGTTCTTTGCTGCATGAAGATTTATCTTTTGCGTGCCAAAGCCTAGGGAGGTGCGGGTGCTGCCATCTGCGGCCTTGACCACTTGCGGTTCCATTCCGAGAATGTCCTGATAGAACGCGACTGTCGCCGCGATATCAGAAACAGTTAAAACCAGATGATCCAGGCCTGTGACTTTCATTAAAGGATCCCTCTGCCGCAGTCTTCCGTCTTGCGTATACCCTC
>DLZA01000200.1 GCA_003447515.1 Paracoccaceae bacterium | reverse complement strand
TTTAATTCGATTTGCATATGTTCGCGCAGCTTTTTGTCGAGTGCTGAAAGCGGTTCATCCATAAGAATAATCTGCGGCTCAAATACAATCGCGCGCGCAAGGGCGACACGCTGTTTTTGGCCGCCGGATAACTGCGTAATCCGTCGATCGCCATAGCCGTCAAGCTGCACGGTAGCCAAAGCACTCTCGGCACGGGTCTTTTGATCTGCCTTGGAGACTCCGCGTACTTTCAATGGATAGGCCACGTTTTCAGCAACCGTCATGAAAGGAAACAATGCATAGCTTTGGAAAACCATGCCAAGACCACGCTTTTGTGGCGGTGTCGCAATCATTTCTTGCCCACCAAACCGGATTGATCCAGAATCGGGCCGCACAAAACCTGCAAGCGCCATAAGCAGAGTCGTCTTACCTGATCCCGACGGTCCCAAGAGCGTAAGGAACTCACCAGCGGAAATATTTAGCGACACATCATCTAGCGCTTTCACTGACCCATAAGATTTGCATAGGTTCGAGATGTCGATGGGCTGAGATTGGGTTGCAAACATGATTTATCCTTGGCTTGTGATTTTTTTGACCACTGATCTGTTTTTTTTAAAAAGCGTTCTTCTTAGGCTCTTAGATTTCGCGCTCCACAGCCCTCAATAAGAATTGTTTTACTGCCCTTGTCGTGCTTTTAGGGTTTTCAATCGTTGGCAAATGCCCACAGTTTGGTAAAACTAAGATTTCGCTTCCAAGTACATTTTCGGATATTTCCTTAATGCCGTTTTTGAAGAATTCAGAATCCTCATTACCTCCAATCAATAAGATTGGGCATTGAATATCTTTAAGGCTTTCTTGGAAATCTGGTCTCATTGCGCAGGCGGTCATTTGTCGTGTGAAGGTCTCGCTCGAATGGCTTTTCACCATTTCAAGGAAACATGCTCTAGCATCGTTAGAAACGCTCTTGTTCGATACACAAGCATCTACAATTTCGTCAAACAAATCCTCGTACTGACCCGAATCTTTTCTCACTATCCAGCTTTTACGTTCTTCGTATTGGGATGGCAATTCCGCTCGAGGAGAGGTGGAGATTAACACTGCACCCCAGACCCTATCGGGAGCCATGCGTAAAACTTCAAGTGCCACATAACCACCCATACTTATTCCGACTAAAGCAAAACGCGAGGGCGCATGAGCCAACAGATTTTTTGCCATCTCTGTTACAGTTTCGGACAGTATATTATCAATGAAGATTGCTTTGAAGGGCGGGCTGATACCAGCAACTTGATCAGCGAAGATCTTCTCACTGCAAAGTGCACCAGGTATTAAGACAACTGAATCTTCATTATTGATTTTTATTGACATAAGGGTATCAAGCGTATCCGGAAGGCTGGCGCGGTGTAAAAACCACCGCGCCCAAAATTTATTATTGCTGGATTAAAGTGTCAAATTCTTCGGTCAGCTCACCTAGCTGTCCAATATAGAATTTGGGATCGACCAACAATTGCGGCGCGAAATTTTCTGGGAAGGTAGGCAATTTAGCGGCTTCTACTTCCGAGAGAATACCAGTTTTAAAGGCATCACTGTTGGCAGGCCCAAAGGGCATCGCCTTAACGAGTCGTGCTTGCGCTTCTGCATCAATCATTTGACTAATCAAGCGCATCGCATTGTCTTTGTTTGGTGCGCCCTTAGGAACTAAAAGGCAATCGATATCCATCGTCGCACCATCAAAAGTAAAATTAACTCCGATGCCGTCTTTCTTAATGTAGCCCACGTGGTTTTGACCCATGTGGATCATGTCGACCTCACCATCGCGCAAAAGCTGTGCAGATTGTGCGCCACCACGATACCAGACGGTCACTTCGGGAGCGATTTCGGCCAATTTGGACCAGGCTCTTTTTATACCATCATCCGTAGCCAGCGTAGCGTAGACCTCTGCTGCGGGCACACCGTCCGCCATCAAAGCAGCCTCAAGGTTGTAATTAACCTTGCCGTGCATGCCACGCTTGCCTGGGAATTTTTCTAGATCCCAAAACTCAGCCCAGTTTGACGGGCCATTGTCTCCAAACACATCTTTGCGATAGGCGATGACCTTTGTGAACGCAAGCAGTCCGACATAGTGGCTATTGATGAGTTCTGGAGGGATACCTGTTGTATCTATTAGGCTATAGTCAAGCGGTTCAAGAGAGCCCTCCTGTTTAAGCGTCTCGCATGTCGACAACTCTTGTTCTGTAACATCCCAAGCGACTGCACCCGCATTAATCTGAGCACGCACGTCCTGAATGCCGTTTGTAGTATCTTCCTTAACCGTAATATTTAGTGCTTCTGCCGCGGGATCTAACAATGTAGCTCGCAATGTATCCTGAAATGAGCCTCCCCAGGATGAAAACACTACTTCACCTTCGGCGAAGGCAGGTGCACTTGCTGCCAAGCTGCTGGCAACAAGGCCAGCCGCAAGCGACAGTCTTCTCTCTTGTTTTTTCATTTCAGCTTCTCCTTTGACTGTTATTTTAGTTGATGGCTGGTAATTTTGTGACCACTGGCCAATTCTC
>DLZA01000427.1:1646-4957 GCA_003447515.1 Paracoccaceae bacterium | reverse complement strand
TCCTCTATTTATGCGTCCCAAACAGGCCGTCCAAGCTATCCACTTTTGACCTTGTTTCGCGGACTTCTTTTGGGCGTGTGGTATCGCTTGTCGGATGTTCAACTGTCGCAATGCCTTTATCGTGATCTGCTGTTTCGTAAATTTTGTCACCTTGAACTAGGCGGTGATGTTCCCGAAGCTTCAACACTGGGGCGGTTTCGCAGTCAACTGGTTGAACACGACCTGTGGGAGCGGCTTTTGGGTGAGATCAACAGACAACTTGAAGCCAAAAATATCATTCTGACAGAGGGGCGTATAAACATCATTGATGCAACACCGATTGAGGCAGCACAATCTGGCTCTGGTAAAGGCAAAGATGGCGAACCAAAGCGCGACAAGGATGCAGGCTGGCATGTTAAGAAGAACAGTCGTGGTGTTCTAAAGCCCACCTATGGCTATTCCGTTCACACGGGCGTTGACGAGGACGGTTTCATCCAACGCCAAACAGTCACTGCGGGTAACTTGCATGACAGTGTTGAGCGAGATACGTTGTTGTTAGGAGATGAGGACGCTCTTTACGCCGATGCGGCCTACAGCTCGCAAGAGATCCGCGACAAACTGGAACGTTTTGACATTGCAGATCAGGTGCAACGCAAGGGCTACCGCAACAAGCCTCTGTCGGCAGAAGATAGTAAACGTAATGATGAGATTGCGGTCATCCGTGCTGGCGGTGAGCGGCCCTTTGCCACTTACAAAAGCCGCTATGGATTAGCCCGAACACGGTTTATGGGGTTGGCCAAGAATATGACCACTTATGGTATTGCAGCCATCGCCCATAATGTCCGCAAAGGGGCAAAGTTCTTGACCCTCTATGGATTGCCAGACCAGAGTTCAGCTGGATAAGTGTGGCCAAAATCCAGAAATGGCGTGTAAAACCACACCAAATTGACCAAATACACCCCTAAAAGCAGCACCCATCTGATCTTACCAGAAACTCATCTCAAACACGGTTATATCAGGCTGGAAAACAGGCCTTATGCTGAGGTCTCATTAAGCATAGCGACTAATGGAGAAAAATGAGAAGTCTCAGAGGAGATTAGGTTAGACATTTTAAAATGTATCGTAAAATTGTGTTGGTGGACGAGCCATAATGTAATCTGCAAAAGCAATCTTGGCGGTTGCCCAACTGCGCTTTAAACTTGAACCGCATCAGCAACCGTAGCTTCTCATCTTGTGCGCTGAATACAATTTGAGCGGCCCTTCAATCGCAAAGTGGATGCTGTTTACCGCGCCAGATCGTGACAGATTTTTTTTAATTTGGGATTGAGGCGATAGGTTTTCCGGGATTGTTTTAGTGACTGAACTAATATTAAATCGCCGTCAGCAATTCGGTCATTTAGAAATGTGCTGAGAGTTTTGGCAGTGCAATTTCGGGTTTTGAGCATCTCGAAATAATCGGTAATACCGTATTGAGGGTCGCCATCTAAATCACCAATAATTAGGAAGAGTTCATAAAAATATACTCTTTGAAGCCAACTTTTTGGTAAAAGTTCGTAAAGTTTGATTAGATCTGCAAGCTGACTTTTGAACCAGTTTTCTTTGGCCCATTTTTTTGTGCGGGTCGAATTCGCAATACGGCTACCTTCGTTTTTAGATATTTCTGGGCGTTTTGGTCTGTATTTCATGGATGAACCATTTATCTGCTTCTGCCAATTTACTCATGTGGGCCGCTTTGGGCAGGAGTTAGGTTGCTGCGCCCGATCTTCATTTAACCCCATAATTTATACAAAGCAATTAAAAATAAATTGAATCATGGTGAGATATTTGGGCTTTTGACGGGCTTTATTGCCAAAATTGGGTGCTGGTTGAACTTTCCGTTTTCCCAGGCAGATTTATGCCACGGCCTTTGTGACAGGTATGCCAATTGCGATGCATCAGATGAGGACAGCGATACAGATTTGGATCTCCGCTACCTGCCTGCCGCAGTCCCTAGCCATAAGGCTTGTATCGCCAGCGTCACGTAAAGAATCTTGGCTTCGGCGCGGCTCATGCGGTTGTGTCTACTCCATATTCGCCAAAGCGCTCGCCTTAGTATCGCGATGGATTGACCACTTCGTTGCGGGCGATGGCCCCAAGACTTATGGGTTTCCATGGCTTTGCGTTCCCAAGCGGCGGAATGACGGCATAGGCACCACGCGCGGCATTAGCACCATGGCGTTTGAAGGTATCATAGGCACCATCGGCGTCAACCGACCCGATGTTTGGATTTTTGTGTATTTGGTCGAGCAGTTCAAGCAACACGCCGCGTCATCTATATTGTTAGTTGCGACGTCAACAACTCAAATCCACAGTTTATCCTCACCAAGGCCTATAGATGTCGTTCGCCTTCACCTTTTGATTTGATGCCAATACTGTCTATAAATAGGTTCAGGTTACCAGTGCCGACGCGATATGACACGCTAATGTTCAGCGTCTTGTGACGGAGGCAAAGGTTGCTAAACTTAGGAGTTGTCCAGTCTAGCCCGACCAGCAACCTCATCGTCAGACAAGTTTGGATGGCGGCGTCGCTGAAACTGTGTTGTCGACTGCACTTACCGTTTGGCGGTGGCAGCCAGACTGTTTCGGGATCAATCCAAATCGGCCACGACCCACGTTGCTTCAAATTGTCATTGTAAGACGATCAGTAAGTGGTCTTGTACTTCGTAGGGGCTTACCTATCAGTGTTTCTAAAATAGCACGCAGGATTCACGATATAAATCTCTTCAGATGATTTGTGCAACAAACTCCCTTACCGATAATAAAGCTTTGCGAAAAACAAAAATTACATCAAAGATGGGATTGACACCACGGCTGAGGACCTGGATCGGAAACTATTATCAAAGTCCGCTTAAGGGAGAAGAGTTGTTCGAGGACATCAAAAATTGACTACAACAGTTCTCGTAATTACTACAATAAATATCAACCACGACTAGAGCAAATAAAAAGACATTTGAGCCCTAAAATCGGATCCCAGTGGATAAACTTTTAAGGGGTCATTTCAATTTGCGGCCTAACGTGGAACTGGGCAGGCCACGGCAAACTGGCTTTTGAGGCCACGGAAGCAGGACCTTTGTCGAATGATTTCGGGTTCGATGCACGCCCTAAAATTATCATAGTACAGGACAACAATATCTCATCTGCATGCTTGAATTATCGAGTTTGATTTGGCGTTAGCATAATTGCTGCAAAAATCTGGCGTTTTGTTCTGGTATTCCAGCGTATGGTACACTGCCGAATATCCACCGGTTGATTGATTAATCAGAAATTTTGATGGAAAAGCTCTGACCGAATCT
>DLZA01000427.1:782-1232 GCA_003447515.1 Paracoccaceae bacterium | reverse complement strand
TTGATTTTAAATATAAATTTTGTTTTTTATAAATTACTTGACACAATCGAAACTGATTCTCTATCATAATAGATGAAGTGAAATAACGGACTCCCTTGATTGTATTTACGGCAACTTGCTGTGATTGCCTTCATTGTACTGAAATCTAAATAAACTACTCAACTAGAATAATCTGGTTGGTGTGGTAGGATCAATGTACGGAGTTGTGACTATGTCTTTATCGATCGGAACTAATAATGGCGCTCTGTTTGCCTCTGCGGCTGCAACCAGCAGCGCTAGAAGTATGGAAACCTCTATGGAGAGGTTGTCCACTGGAAAGAGGGTAAACTCAGCTGCTGATGATGCGGCTGGCGTGGCAATCGCCTCTCGGCTGTCAACCGAAATTCGCGGTGCAAATCAAAGTATAAGAAACGCTTTGGATGGTCAGGCGCTGATTAACACAGCTGAAGG
>DLZA01000427.1:0-442 GCA_003447515.1 Paracoccaceae bacterium | reverse complement strand
GAAAACATTTTGCAACGTATGCGTGAAGTTGCTGTACAATCGGCGAACGACACCAATAACTCGCAAGACAGAGCAAACTTGCAGGCCGAGATGAATGCCATGGGCACAGAAATTGACCGGATTGCTGGAACAACTACCTGGGCTGGCGCTAACCTGATGAACGGTGGATCCTCTGGAAAAGACTTCTCATTCCAAGTCGGAGCAGCAGTAGGTGATAAAAACCAGATTGCAGTCAATATTGACGGCATGACTATGGCCGACCTGTCAATTGGCACTTCAACAACAGCCGCTGCATTTACTATCGGTGCAGCTGATTTCTTGGCTTCAACAAAAAACGGCAACGGCACAGCTGACGACTTTGGTTCGGCCTTTACCGTAAGTGCAAACGCAGCTCCCGATTCGGCTGTCATCACACCCCTTGCGGCTGCAACAGGTGGAAGTG
>DLZA01000030.1 GCA_003447515.1 Paracoccaceae bacterium | reverse complement strand
AAGATTGAATGCGCCAACTGGCGTTCTGCGCGCGTTAAATCATCTAAAGCCTGCTGTATGCGATCTGAAATTGTAAGTGCTGTATCTGGCATCGCAAATCCTTTTTTGATTGAAAATATAACAAGAAGAATCTCTTTGTTAAATTTTTACATAATTCTGTTGACAGAATCTATCTTTTATTAGCAACATAACATTAACGGAGCTATAAATGAAGCAAAGCCAGACGAACATTTTTGAAGATAAAACACAGATTATGAATCCCAACGGTTCATCCTCTATTGTTTTGGTCTGTGAACATGCGACACATTTTATTCCAGATGTTTATAACAACTTAGGTTTGTCATCTAATAATCTAAAAAGCCATGTGGCGTGGGATCCAGGTGCAGCAGCTGTTGCGCAGGAGTTGTCGCGCGTTATGGATGCGGTTCTGGTTCAGGGGGTTGTTTCGCGGCTATTATACGATTGTAATCGGCCACCATCATCACCAGATGCGATACCTAAACGCAGTGAAATTATTGATATTCCAGGAAACCATAATCTAAGTGCTTTCGAGAAAGAGGAACGCGTTCAAAAATATTATAAACCCTTTTGCACTGCCCTTTCTGCAGTAATTGCCAAAATTAAAATACCAATTCTTGTCACAATCCATAGCTTTACCCCTGTTTACTTCGGCAAGCCACGCGATACGGAAATTGGCATCCTGTACGACAGTGACATACGTTTAGCCGATGCAATGCTAAAAACTGCAACAAATCACAGCAATGGTGTTATTCAGAGCAATGAGCCTTATGGGCCAGAGCATGGCGTCACTCACACTCTTGTTGAGCACGCAATTTCGAATGGGCATCTAAATGTCATGCTCGAAATTCGAAATGACATCATCGCAACACATGATCAACAAAATGCAATGGCTAAACTGATCGCTGGATGGTTAATTGATGCATGCAGTCAAATCAATGTAAAGGGTAACATTCAATGCTTAGCTTAATGCATAGATATATACGCATTGTTGACTCATCCAACTACCACATTGGGCGGATTGTAATGTACGGAATTTTCATATTGATGGCGATTTTGTTGTGGTCTTCGATTAGCAAGACCTTTTTTGTCCCATCATTGTGGACGCTGGAAATGGCACAATTTATTATGGTTGCTTATTATATTCTTGGTGGCCCGTATTCAATTCAATTGGGCTCAATTGTCCGTATGGATTTATTATATGCAGAATGGTCCCTTGGTAAAAAGGCCTGGTTTGATCTTATTACTGTATTTTTCCTAATTTTTTACTTGAGTGTGATGCTCTATGGTGGTGTTAGCTCAACTGCATATTCTCTTGGTTACTGGGGCACAGAACCTTTTTCATTCTTTAGTGGGTTAGTGACAGGGGCAGAAGAAGTTGGACGCATGGAGCGTTCGCCAACTGCGTGGCGCCCTTATATTTGGCCAATTAAGTCAATTATGATTTTAGGACTTTTCCTAATGCTTTTACAATGTATTTCCGAGTTGTTCAAAGATGTGCTGCGACTTAAAGGTGAGGCAATCTAATGTCCTATGAAATGATCGCAACCCTGATGTTTTCATCTATGATGTTAATGCTATTAACCGGGCAACGCGTATTCGGTGCAATTGGGTTTATTGCAGTTGTCGCATCTTTATTATTATGGGGTGATAAAGGTGGTTTTGATATTGGGTTTTCAGCGGCGATGAAGTTGATGAAATGGTATCCCCTCATGACCTTACCCATGTTCATTTTCATGGGTTATGTTTTATCAGAGTCAAAAATTGCAGATGATCTTTATAAAATGTTTCACGTCTGGATGGGTGGTCTACGCGGCGGGTTAGCGATCGGCACCATCGGTTTGATGGTGCTAATCTCTGCCATGAATGGGTTGTCTGTTGCAGGAATGGCTATTGGTTCAACAATTGCTTTACCAGAACTGTTAAAGCGTGGGTATGATAAACGCATGGTAACTGGTGTTATTCAAGCTGGGTCATCACTTGGCATCCTTGTGCCTCCATCTGTAGTGCTGGTTCTATATGCAATGATTGCACGACAACCTGTAGGACAACTTTGGCTTGCAGGCGTAATCCCTGGGTTAATGATGGCAACCATGTTCGTCATTTATATTGTCGTAAGATGTCGTATAAACCCTGTTCTTGGTCCCGTTTTGCCTGAAAGTGAACGCAATATTCCACATGCAGAAAAAATACGCCTTCTGCGTGCTGGACTACTACCCATAACCATTTTTGCAACTATGATGATTCCGTTTGTAAACGGTTGGACCTCATTGGTAGAAAGTTCAGCGATTGGTGCAATGGCTGCATTCACCGCCGCTGTGCTTAAAGGGCGAATGACAAGAACTGTGTTTGAGAAATCTGTACGTAACACTCTTGGCATCACTTGTATGTTTATGTGGATCATCCTTGCTGCATTGGCATTTGGCGCGGTGTTTGATGGTCTTGGAGCAGTCAAGGCCGTCGAAAGTGTATTTACGGATAAGCTTAACCTAAGCCCGTGGGCAACCTTGATCCTAATGCAACTCAGTTTCATTCTTATGGGGACGTTTTTAGATGACACAGCAATGCTAGTCATTGTAGCTCCACTATACGTACCTTTGGTAGGCGAGCTGGGATTTGATCTAATTTGGTATGGTATTTTGTACACGATTACGACCCAAATCGCCTACATGACCCCACCATTTGGATACAATCTGTTTTTGATGCGCGCGATGGCACCACCCGAAATTACTCTACGCGATATCTATGCCTCTATTACACCGTTTGTTTTACTGATGGTTATGGCTCTAACCCTGGTGATGATTTTCCCCAGTATTGCAACTTGGCTACCTGATTATGTTTATAATAAACCTTAGAAGAACCAAAAATGAATTGGTCGAATCATTCAACAAAGGAGAATATCATGACGACAAGACGTAAGTTTATACAAAGTGCAGCACTTGCTGGCCCAGCTGCAGCTATGGCCGCTCCAGCAATTGCACAAAGCACAATCAAATGGCGTATGCAGACATATGCGGGTGCATCATTGGCAGCTGAAGTTATCGTGCCAGCGGTTGAAATGTTCAATAAAATCGCAGGTGACCGCATGCAGATTGAATTGTTCTTTGCTGACCAAATCGTTCCAACTGGTGAGTTATTCCAAGCAATGCAACGCGGAACAATTGACGCTGTACAATCTGATGACGATTCAATGGCATCTCCGACAGACGTAACTGTTTTTGGTGGTTACTTCCCGTTTGGGTCACGCTATTCTTTAGACGTACCTGTGTTGTTCAACCAATACGGGTTGAATGAAATCTGGGATGAAGAATATTCCAAAGTTGGTGTAAAACATATCTCTGCTGGTGCTTGGGATCCTTGTCACTTTGCAACCAAAGATCCAATTAACAGTCTTGCCGACTTAAAAGGAAAGAAAATCTTTACGTTCCCAACAGCTGGCCGTTTCTTAAGCCAGTTTGGTGTGGTACCTGTAAATCTTCCTTGGGAAGACATAGAAGTTGCCTTGCAAACTGGCGAACTTGACGGTGTGGCATGGTCAGGCATAACGGAAGATTACACCGTTGGATGGGCTGATGTAACAAACTATTTTTTAACAAATAATATTTCTGGTGCTTGGGCAGGATCGTTCTTTGCAAATATGGACCGTTGGAATGAATTGCCAGAAGACCTTCAAACATTGTTCCGTGTATGCTGCGATCAATCACATTACTATCGTCAATGGTGGTACTGGGGTGGCGAAGCAAAGTTGCGCGTTGAAGGAACAAAGATGAAATTGACGTCTATTCCAGATGAAGAGTGGGCAACTGTAGAAGCAGCGGCGCAAGATTTCTGGGAAGAGATCGCAGCCGAGTCCGATGTTAAGCGTCGCGTCGTTGATATATTCAAAAAATACAATGCCGATATGGTCAAAGCTGGAAGACCGTACCGTTACTAATAATCTAATTACGGGGCGCCAGAAATGCGTCCCGTCACCAATTTAAAAAGTGGATTCAATATGTCTGGAAATCTAAGTTT
>DLZA01000095.1:2934-5530 GCA_003447515.1 Paracoccaceae bacterium | reverse complement strand
TCGAATAGGTTCGTTTCTACGCGCTCGTGAAAAGCAAAATTATTTCCAAATATGACGGCATCTGATTATTCGGCTGCAGCTTGCCGGCCAATGCGCACAGCACAGTAAGCCCGCATCGCATCGCCAAAAGCTTCGAATAGCCTCTTGGAAACTGCGTCATCCCCAGCTTTGTATTCAGGGTGCCACTGCACTGCGAGTGCAAAGCCTTTTGCGTCCGCAACTCTGATTGCTTCTGGCGTGCCATCTGGCGCATAGCCTTCAACGGTGATCCGCTCCCCAACGTCTTTTAAACCCTGCCCATGAAGTGAATTCGTCAGCACAGTATCTCGCCCCCAAAGATCTTCAAACACTCCGCCTTTTTTTAATGTCACATTATGACGGTGGGCAAATTTTTCTTCAATCGTGCCGTCTGGTGGCATACGGTGGTTCATTCGCCCAGGCAGATCACGAATTTCAGGGTAAAGTGAACCACCAAAGGCCACATTAAATTCTTGAAAACCACGGCAAATACCAAGGATTGGAATACCCTTATCCACACAGGCGCGGATCAACGGTAGAGTGAGGCGGTCTCTCTCCCGATCAAACTCACCGTGAGCCTCTGTTGGTTCTTCACCAAACTCTTCGGGATGCACATTTGGGCGTGCACCCGTGAAAACAAAACCGTCGAACATGACACATAGCTCATCAATGCAACTTGCACCTGGCATAGAGGGAACGATAAGCGGCGCTGCATCAGACACTTCCACCATAGCCTGGATGTTGTGCAGCCCGCACGACTGAACAGGATAGCTGTCATCGATTAAGTAAGAATTACCAGTAATGCCTACAACGGGTCGCATAGAAAAACGCTCAGTTATTGAATATGATCCCGAATGTGAACAATCTACAAACAGGATGCAAGGGGCTACGCGAGGACGTCAAGGAACAAACCATTATATAAAATCACCCAAAAGCAATTTTACTAGACAAAATTTTTAACTTTACGCTTCCGCTGTAAATGCAGCTGCTTCAATGCCCGCAATTGCACACAACGCATCGTTTTCAGACGTATCACCTGTCACGCCGACCGCTCCCTTTACCAGACCTTTATTGTCCTTCACCAGAGCACCGCCTGGAACGGGGATAAAACGCCCACTATAGACACCGCTTAGCGCTCCAACAAAGTAGGCTTGCTGTTCCGCACGTTCCATTAAGGCAGAGCTTGGTACACCCATCATTACTGCCGCATTTGCTTTGCCATCCGCAATTTGAAACCGGCCCACTGACGCGCCGTCCTGACGTTCGAACGCCAAGACGTTGCCACCGCTGTCCAGCACGACAACGGATAAAGGCTTCAAGTTTAATTCGCGTCCCTTTTCGAACGCACCACGCACGATTTTACGGCATTTTACCAAGTTTAATTCAGCCATTACTTCGATCCTTTAAGTTCCAAACGACGAGCGTGCAAAATTGGCTCAGTGTAGCCCGCGGGCTGCACAACACCAAAAAACACAAGATCACAGGCCGCTTGAAAGGCCACTCCCTGAAAATCAGGGCCCATTGGCTTGTAATTTGGATCATCCACGTTCTGTCCATCTACTACCAACGCCATACGACGCATGATTTCCATCACCTGATCACGGTCAATGATATTGTGATGTAACCAATTTGCGATGTGCTGAGATGAAATTCGACAAGTCGCTCTATCTTCCATTAGGCCCACATTATTAATGTCCGGCACTTTAGAGCAGCCCACACCTTGATTGACCCAACGCACGACATATCCGAGAATGCCTTGCGCGTTATTTTCTATTTCACGGACAATCTGATCCTGCGTCCACGCTTGATAAGTTGCCGTTGGAATATCAAGGATATTTTCTACGTGCCCTCGACGCCCGCCTGCTTTGATTTTGTCCTGTACAGCAGACACATCCACTTTGTGATAATGCAGCGCGTGCAATGTTGCCGCTGTCGGACTTGGAACCCAGGCACAGTTTGCGCCTGACCTTGGGTGGTTAATCTTCTCTTCCATCATCTCTGCCATCATGTCAGGTGCGGCCCACATTCCTTTTCCGATTTGAGCCTTGCCAGGCAAACCACATTCCAAGCCAATGTCTACATTCTGGTTCTCATACGCACCGATCCAACCCTTGCGTTTTATAAAATCTTTTCGGGAAAACGGTCCAGCCTCCATCGAAGTATGGATCTCATCACCGGTACGGTCAAGGAACCCTGTATTAATGAACGCTACACGGTTCGTTGCAACCCTTATGCATTCCTTCAGGTTCACAGTAGTCCGACGCTCCTCATCCATAATACCAATTTTAACCGTGTAACGTGGAAGCCCAAGGATTTCTTCAACTTTATCAAAAAGTTCACAGGTGAAAGCTACTTCCTCAGGGCCGTGCATTTTCGGCTTTACCACGTAAATAGACCCATGGACCGAATTACCACTCTCCCGTTTCAAGTCATGCATTGCAATCAGTGTGGTGATCAGGCCATCCATCAGGCCCTCAAAAATGTTATTCCCATCTTTATCAAGCGCCGATGGGTTCGTCATTAGGTGACCCACATTGCGCACCCACATCAACGCGCGACCCTTAAGCGAAAAGGCACT
>DLZA01000095.1:0-2552 GCA_003447515.1 Paracoccaceae bacterium | reverse complement strand
CCCCCCTTTGAAACCTCTTCTTCCAAATCCCCCTTCATCAGTCCCAGCCAGTTGGAATAACATAACACCTTATCCTCAGCATCCACCGCCACAACACTGTCCTCACAATCCATAATCGCTGTCACAGCACTCTCAATCAGCACATCGGCCAATGCGGCCTGATCGCGCCGTCCTATCACGTTGTTACCGTCAAAAAGCAACTCCATGTGCAAACTATTATTTTCCAGCAAAACTGCCTCTGGGTTCGCGCGACTTCCACGGTAACCTTTAAACTTACCTGGGTTGCGCAGCGGATGGCCATCCATCAGTAGTTGGCCCTCCACTACTTCGTAAGTGCGCACATCTGCATGGCTCTTTCCATCAATTGCAAAGTGATCATCAAGCATGACCCGAGCTCGCGCCACAACGCGCCCACCGCGGCCACGATCATAACCATTCCCCTCAGGCAAATCACCCAACACATCTGTTCCATACATCGCATCATAAAGGCTGCCCCAACGCGCATTTGCCGCATTCAACGCGTAGCGCGCATTCATAATCGGAACCACCAATTGTGGACCAGGTATCTTGGCAATCTCTGGATCGACATTCAAAGTTTCGATATTGAATTCCGCTCCTTCCGCAACCAAATAACCGATCTCTTTTAAGAACGCCTGATACTCATCACGATCGTGCAAACGGCCACGGCGTTCGAGATGCCAATTATCAATTTTACCTTTCAAGGCTAGTCGATGATCGAGCAAAGCTTTGTTTTTTGGACCAAGTACGTGTACCAATTCAGAAAATCCTTTCCAAAACACATCCCGATTCACACCTGTGCCAGGCAAAGCTTGCCCATCAACAAAATCTGCCAGTTCCACAGCAACTTGCAGGCCATGTTTTTCAATATATGCCACAATAATCCCCTCTGAATTCTTTAGGTTGTGCCTAAGCTAGCGCTTCCTTTGCGTCAAACGGGCTTTGCTTACCATTCTGTTAAGTATAACTTAACTGAAGTTCACTCTTGAACCCGCCCCCGTTTCAGGATCACTTTCATACCGATCAGGAATATTAAAATGCGCCCAATTCAGGCCCCGACCATCCACCTCTCAGAATACCGACAGCCGCCATTTTGGATCAAAACCATTGATCTAAACTTCAGTCTGCACCCAACAGCTAGCATTGTTCGGTCAACCATGGAATTCACCGCGAATGATCTGCGCGACGGTGGGCTCCAGGAACTGCACCTGCATGGCCAAGAGTTAAAACTGCTATCTGCATCCATAAATGGCAAGGCTCTGGCATTAAAGGAAATCCTTATCGATGCTGAAGGTTTAACAATCCCAGCCAATTTGGTACCCCAAGGCGGCTTCACATGGCAAGCGGAGGTCGAAATAAACCCCGAAGCCAACTCCTCACTTAACGGGCTCTACATGTCAAATGGCATGTATTGCACCCAATGCGAAGCAGAAGGTTTCCGCAAAATTACATTCAGTTACGACCGTCCCGATGTAATGTCTGTTTACACGGTAACTATAGAGAGTGATGCTCCAGTACTTTTGTCTAACGGCAACAAAATCGATCATGGGAAATGGCGGGATCCTTGGCCCAAGCCCTCCTACCTCTTCGCACTCGTAGCAGGTGACTTAGTCGCTTATACCGACAGTTTTACCACGATGTCAGGCCGTGACGTTGCGCTCGAAATCTGGGTCCGTCCAGGGGACCAAAACAAGTGCGCCTACGCGATGGATAGCCTGAAACGCTCGATGCGCTGGGACGAAACGGAATACGGCCGCGAATACGACCTAGACCTGTTCATGATCGTCGCCGTTGATGATTTCAACATGGGTGCAATGGAAAACAAGGGGCTGAATATCTTTAATTCCAAATACGTTCTCGCCTCACCCGAAACAGCCACTGATCGCGACTATGAGCTAATTGAAGGCATTATTGCCCATGAATATTTCCACAATTGGACAGGTAATCGCATAACATGCCGCGACTGGTTTCAACTGTGCCTTAAAGAGGGTCTAACCGTCTTTCGTGATCAACAATTTTCAGGCGACGAGCGATCCCGTGCGGTGGTGCGCATCGAAAACGTCCTCCAGCTGCGCGGTCGTCAGTTTCGCGAAGATGCAGGTCCACTTGCTCACTCCGTGCGCCCCGAAGAGTACATTGAAATCAATAACTTTTATACCGCCACCATCTATGAAAAAGGTGCTGAACTTATCGGAATGCTGCGGACACTGGTCGGCGCAGCCAACTACCGCAAAGCACTCGATCTTTATTTTGAGCGCCACGATAACCAAGCCTGCACTATCGAACATTGGATCAAAGTATTCGAGGACGCTTGCGATACAGACTTATCGCAATTCGCACTTTGGTATACTCAGGCAGGCACTCCAAAGATAGATGTGAACGAGAATTTTGAAGGCGGCACGCTTACAATCAAATTCACTCAAATTAACCCCAACACACCAGGCCAAAAGGATAAAAGACCTCAAGTCATACCCATACGCACGGGCTTTCTCACAGCCGATGGATCAGAAGCTATACCAGAACGACTGTTTACA
>DLZA01000060.1:1159-14868 GCA_003447515.1 Paracoccaceae bacterium | reverse complement strand
CCTCACGTCGATAACGAAAAAGCCGCTAACTACTTGCGCACGAAAATTGGTCAGAACCATCCGCAAATACAATGGGTCGCTGTCCGTCCTGACGGGCTAATCGATGAAACTGAAGTGACAAACTATAAGATTTTCGAGTCACCAACTCGAAGCGCTATATTTGATGCCGGAACTACCAGTCGCATCAACGTCGCGCACTTTATGGCCAAGCTGATCAATTCCGACAAAACGTGGAACACATGGAAGGGCAAAATGCCGGTGATTTATAACTCAGCGTCAACTTGAAGCGGTAACTCGATTATTGACTTATACGAAATCTCGAAAGGTTTCGTGATTTATCAATGACAAGCACCATACAAATGTCGACGTCGAATAAATTTATACTATTCTACTTTAAAATACAAAAAACTGCCGCTCGTAATGCATTTTGGAAAGTCAACTCATTCCGCAAAGCAGACCTCAGGCATTGACCCTGCGAAGGTTCGGTTCGGGTTGCAAGGTAAAAATCGATACTTTAATTTCGAAGATAAACAAGGACCCTTTCTGGGACCGCTTACAAGACCACTTTGTCGAAAGTGTTCGTTAAAATATCAGTCAAGAACCTCATTGTGGTAATTAAATTTAAGCGCAGGTAACGTTTGGTTCTTTGCGGTTTGATAATCAATCAAACAGGAAAGTGTCAAAAACGTTAGCGCGAAACACGAAGTTTTGCGACTGTCCAAAGCGTTGAAGACGGCAGGTTCGTAGACCTTACCGATCAAAATTATCCTTGACCGATTACAATATCAACTTTATCAAAATGAAATTACGTTTCGTCTGATGAAATCTTAAGGAAGATAAATCTAGAAACCGTGCACTTTTCTAGCCAACAACAAACCGCCAAATGGGAGAGAATTGAAATGAAAAATGATAGTAACCAACGGATACTTGTTTCTAGCCTCATTGCCAGTAGCTTAGCATTAGCGACACCTGCAATCGCGGAAGGTGAAGTGGTGTTTTCGTCTTGGGGGGGATCATTCCAAGATGCACTCCGCTCAGCCATGTTAGAACCAGCCGCTAAAAAGCTGGGAATTATCATCAAGGAAGACACGACTAACGGCATTGCTGATGTGCGCGCGCAAATCACAGCGGGAGCAGTTGCTTGGGATATCACAGAGCAGGCATTGTCTGATTGTGCCCGCCTTAAGCAAGAGGGTGCGCTAGAAACCATTGACTATGGTGTGGTTTCAACCGATGGGATTCCAGCTAGCCTTGTAGACAATGAGTGGATCGGTCTGTTGACCTATTCGCTGGTCATCGGCTGGCAAGCAGAGAAATTTGGCGAAAACGGCCCGCAGTCTTGGGCAGACTTCTGGGACACCGACAAGCATCCCGGCACCCGCGCGATGTTCAACTCTGTAGCGCATGCGCTGGAAGCAGCTTTGATGGCGGATGGTGTGGCTCCCGCGGAAGTAAACACTGTTCTGCGCAGTGAAGGTGGCGTAGACCGCGCCTTTGCCAAGCTGGAAGACATCGTACCAGATGTCACAGTTTGGTATCGGGGTGGGTCTCAAGCGGCACAGTTGATGGCGGATAAGGAAGTCGACTTTATTCACATCGGAAATGGCCGCGCAGAGGCGCTGAATGCCCATGAAGTGACGGTTGGGTATACTTGGAATCAAGCCACGACGGACGCGGATTGCTTGTTGGTGCCAAAGGGTGCGCCAAATCGTGATAATGCGATGTTGCTTATCAATGAGATGCTGTCGGCCGAAGCGCAGGCACGCATGGCGGTCGCCATTTCCTATGGTCCAGTAAATGCCGAGGCCTTTCAGACCGGGCTGATTTCATCTGAAATGGCGGCAACAAACAACGCGGCTCCCGAAAATATGAAGGCACAAGTGGTTATTGACGCTAGCTTTTACGTCGAAAACTTTGCAGAGCTACAAGAGCGTTTTGACACACTCATCCAGCAATAGGTCAGTGTGGTGTGCTCCAGTCCCATATCCGCTAGGTTCAAACACTTTAACGTCATATTAATTCATGGCTGGGCTTGTGGATGGCAGGACTGGAGTGGCGTCATCTCCCGTCTTTCTGACGATGTTGAAATCGGCGTGGTCAAACTCCCCGGAAGCCCTGATGCCGTACCATTGGAAGGCAGGATCAGTCTCAGCGAATGCGCGGCCCATGTGATTGCCCAGGCCGATGAATTGGGTTTTGAAAGTTTTACAGTTGTTGGCCACAGCATGGGCGCGCGAATTGCCATTGAATTGGCTGCTAATTGGCAAGGGCGTATCTCTCACCTTCTTTTGCTTGATGGTAGCAATGTTCCTGGAGATCCCGATAAAGCAGTAGCGCGTTTGGCTAACCAGATCGCACAACTTGGACAACAAAGTTGGGCAGAAGCGGCATTCGGGTCGATGATGCTCGATAATCTTTCTCCTGACAAGAAGCGCAACATTGTGAACCGGGCGGCTCAATATCAAGCAAACGTTTTAATGGAGTATTATTATGCTATGACCGAATGGGACTGCGATAAGTTTGTCGCATCTGTCGCTCAACTCAAATGTTCAGTCACAATCTTGCAATCAACTTCGCTGGACAAAAACGAAATTCGCCGATCCATCACCAGTCACCCTTCGTCTCTTTGGTTGGATGTGTTGAGAGATCTAGCTCCATGGTCAAGCATTAAAATTGTGCAAAACACAGGTCATTTTATAATGTTAGAGAGGCCACAACTAATCGCAAAATACGTTGAACAAGCATTTTCAAATCATGTAAACTTAAAATTACCTAACTTAAAGTAGCTGTCCATTGCAGGCAATTTTATTGGAATAAGAAAATTTCTTAGTTAGTCCTAGCCACTTCGCCTTACTTAGAGAAACTCAGACACAACGGCGTAGCAAGTGGAAACATGAAAGGCCTCTATCAAATTGTTGCGGCAGTTTAAGCGCAAAACAGGATAGGTTTCTGAAAAGTTTAAAGGCAAATTGGAACTCGATAATACATCGCAATATTTACCGATCTATTTTGACTAGTTTCTTTTGCGCTCATTCTTAACTCTGCCGATTTTCTTCAAAACGGTAGCCTGTATAATTTTAGGTCACCTTGGGATGATAAAAAAGTCATTGACTATGGGAGAGGTCATGTCTAGAAAAATGAAATGACGTTTCGCCTAGTAAAACGAATTTAGAAATAGGCCAGTGGCCACAAAACCACAAGCCACAAATTAAACAACAGTTTGAGGAGAATCTGACATGAAAAAAGAAAAAAGAAAACTGTCGCTAGCAATCGGCTTTGTCGCCAGCAGCTTGGCAGTAACTGTACCTGCCTTCGCCGAAGGTGAGGTCGTGTTCGCTTCGTGGGGAGGCTCATTTCAGGATGCTTTGCGATCTGCGATGTTAGAACCGGCAGCAAGCGCTTTAAATGTTACGGTTAAAGAAGATACGACAAACGGGATTCAAGATGTGCGCGCGCAGATAACAGCGGGTGCTGTCGCATGGGATGTAACAGAGCAGGATTTACCCTCATGTGAAACACTGAGCAGAGAGGGTAGTCTTGAACCGATTGACTATTCAATCGTTGATACCACAGGCATTCCCGAAGAATTGATCCATGAAAACTATATTGGGTTTATTAATTTCACCAAGGTGATCGCCTATCGTAAAGATGCCTTTGGCGAAAATGGCCCTTCAAATTGGGCAGAATTCTGGGATCTAGGAAAATTCCCAGGCAAACGCGGTATGCATGGCAAAGTTAATTACAATCTTGAAGCCGCTCTTATGGCCGATGGTGTGCCTATGCAGGACGTTTATGGTGTGTTGGCCACCGACGCAGGCGTTAAACGCGCTTGGTCTAAATTAGGAGAAATCGCACCAGAGGTCACCGTTTGGTATCGTGGTGGTTCACAATCTGCGCAATTACTGCGTGATGGTGAAGTCGACGTGATCCATATGGGCCATAACCGTGTGGAAAGTGTGATCGCTTCCGGCATTGATGTTGCCTATGCATTTGATGGTGGAACTATGGATATTGATTGCCTCTTAGTGCCAAAGGGCGCGCCCAATAAAGAAAATGCGATGCGCCTTATCAACGAACTACTAAGTGCCGAAGCACAGGCGCGACTTTCAGTTACAATGCCATTAGGCCCAGTGAATACAGGCGCCTTTGACACAGGTATCATCTCGGAAGAAATGGCTTTGAAGGTGAACACCCATCCCGCGAATTATGACAAGCAACTTTTGGTTGACCCGAATTTTTATATCGGACAGCTGGGTGAGTTGACCGAACAGTTTGATACACTGATCCAACAATAATCTATTTGGGCGCAGTATTTTCTCGGCTGCGCCCATTTTCTGCCAATTAAGGATCTCATATGTCGACCTCTGTCCAATCTCTTCCCATCGTACTCTCTCGACTTTGCAAGGCCTATGGATCAGTTAAAGCCCTAGATAATGTATCGCTAAATATCGCAGCAGGGGAATTTCTAACTCTGCTTGGTCCTTCAGGCTCTGGTAAAACCACGCTGCTTATGGCGCTGGCTGGTTTTGTGCGACCTGACTATGGCTCGATTTTATTTGGCGATCGCGAAATGATTACCACACCACCGAATAAACGTGGCCTCGGCATGGTTTTTCAAAGCTACGCGTTATTTCCCTTTATGACCGTTGCAGAGAACATAGCCTATCCACTTAAAATTCGAGGGCTTTCCAAAAGCGATCAAAAGATGCGCACCGAGCATGCGTTGGATACTGTAGAGCTTGATGGATATGGAGATCGGCGCATCAGCCAGTTATCTGGTGGGCAACGTCAACGCGTAGCGCTTGCTCGAGCCATGGTATTTGAACCGCAAATTATCCTTATGGATGAGCCTCTTTCCGCGCTGGACAAGAAGCTGCGCGAACATATGCAAATCGAATTAAAAGCGCTTCATCAAAAGTTGGATGCGACCGTAGTCTATGTTACCCATGACCAGCGAGAAGCACTAACGATGTCGGACCGGATTGCCGTAGTCAATCACGGACGGATCGAACAGGTTGAAACACCTGAGCGGCTCTATCGTCAACCTAACAGTTTTTTCGTGGCGGATTTTATCGGCGAGTCAGTTTCCTTACCAGTCGAAGTTTCCAATAAGAAGGCGCATCTGAATGGGCGCGTATTGAAATCTGATTTACCAATCTCTGAAGGACACGGTGGCCATCGCCTGGTAATACGGCCCGAATTACTCGAAGTTATTTTAGGTGAAATACCTGAAACTGCGAACGATTTCTCTGGCCACGTATATGATATAATCTATCAAGGCGACAGCATCTTGGTTATTGTACAGCACGAAAGTCTAGGACAGATTAATGTGCGCGTCCCCGCAAATCGTGCTGGCCAGAAAGGCCTACCCTCTCAGGGGGAGCGCATTGGTCTCGCACTTCACCCGGAAGACACGATAATTGTTCCGGAGCATGGCTCGTGAGTAGCGCGGAGGATAATACAAGAGCTCGGTCCCTTCAAAACGCAAGCACGCTCAAATCTGAAGAATATCGAGAACGTATGACGCTTTTCGGGCTTTCATTGCCAGCGGTTCTTGCAATTCTAATCGTCGTTTTCTTACCAATTTTTTGGCTATCTTCGCTCTCTTTTTATAATGCAGCGGGCGCGTTGAGCATGGAAAACTATGAACGCATCTTCAAGAGCGCTTTGTATCGTAGAACCTTTGTTGTTACCTTTCAAATCAGTATCTCTGTAACGGTCATTTGTGTGCTTCTTGGTTATCCGCTGTGTTACTGGCTGACTAAATTGTCAGACAGAACCGCTGCTATTCTAATGGTTTTTGTTCTAGTTCCCTTCTGGACTTCGGTTTTGGTTCGGACTTACGCTTGGTTAGTGCTGCTGCAGCGCAATGGTATCATCAATTCCACTCTTATGTCGTTTGGCATCATCGAAGAGCCTTTACAGCTAGCTCATAACCTTACGGGATCGATCATTGGCATGGTTCATATCATGCTACCATTTTTGATTTTACCGCTTTATGCCACTATGCGGAATATTGACACCGATCTGATCCGGGCCGCGATTGGGCTTGGATCCAGCCCGCGTGGGGCATTCTGGCGAGTATTTTTTCCAATGTCTCTGCCGGGCCTTTTTGCCGGCATCGTTCTAGTTTTCATTCTGTCACTCGGGTTTTACGTCACGCCTGCCTTGTTGGGAGGCGGTCGGGTTCAAATGTTGGCGCAGCGGATCGAAAGCACTATCACCGTCTATTCAAATTGGGGGGCTGCGTCTGCTTTAGGCGTGGTCTTATTGTTACTGGCGCTCGTGATGATCTGGCTGATGAACCGCGTCTTTGGCCTCGACAAATTGTTTATGCGCTGAGGGTCTGAACATGGAGCAAATTGGAAAACGGAAAATAGACGGTATGTGGCTAACGGTGGTTGGCATCGCGGTTCTATTCTTTCTAATCTTACCAACACTGATTGTAATTCCAATGTCGTTTTCTGGGGCTTCCTTTCTTGAGTTTCCTCCGACCTCACTTTCACTGCGTTGGTATGCAGCCTATTTCAACTCTCCAGAATGGATGAGCGCCACGCAAACCTCTCTAATTGTGGCGGTAATGACCACGGTCATCGCTACGCCTTTGGGATCACTCTGTGCTTATGGTCTCCATTGTTCAACGCCGCGGATAAGGAACAGCGTACAGGCCCTTGTAATTATTCCTATCGTTGTACCTGTCATCCTGATCGCAGTTGGTGTTTTCAGCCTCTATGCGAAACTGGGCTTGAATTATACGTTGACCGGGCTGGTGATTGCGCACACCGCCATCGCTCTGCCCTTTGTCATCGTAACCGTCATGTCAGGCCTGAAAAACTATGATTTCGATCAGGAACTTGCAGCGCGCAGCCTTGGAGCATCCCGCGCAATGGCTCTTTGGACGATCACTGTACCTCAAGTCAAATTCTCGATCCAAACAGGCGCATTTCTTGCGTTTATTACATCGCTTGATGAAGTTGTGATTTCGATGCTGATCTCTGGAGGAGATAATGCCACGATTACCCGCCGCATGTTCAACTCCCTGCGCGATCAGCTTGATCCCACAATTGCTGCAATATCAACCTGTCTGATTATTGTCTCGATCACAGTACTTATCGGCGTTCAGTTGATTGGCCGTAGAAAAAATATTGACAAATGAAGCGTTTTTTAAACATTCCCGAGCTCGGTTTGTATCTGGCGAGCAGCGTCAAAAACAGCAGTCCTGTAACTGTCAACCATAGTGTCATCGAAGCGAACACGCAGACCCGACAGACTGACTGCACCAAGCAGCTCACCTTCAGGGCCAAGCACCGGAGCAGACAATCCAGCAACATCTGGGTCACGCTCACCCAGACTGAGATAATATCCTGCCTTTCGGATCTTATTGGCTTGTTTACCTTGCCTGATCGAAAAGGCATCCAGCACTTGGCCAGAAGAGCCAATGCTCAATGGTATAATCTCGCCCTCTTCGACATGGTCGCGAGCGAGCCTGTGCGAATTAAGCCTATACAAGCAAACGCCGGAATTGCCACGCTGCACATAGAAAGAGGCGCTTTCTCCCGTTGCATTGACAAGGTCCGCCAGTACCGGACGTACAATTGGCCCCAAGCGCAGATTTTGGCGAAATACAGATCCCAAACGCCACAAAGATGGCCCGAGATGGAACAAGCCTTCCGTATCTCGCGTTATATGCCCAAACTTCTCAAGAGAAACGCTCAAACGCAAGATTGTCGCCTTATTGACACCACTTCGATCCGAAACCTGTTTCAAGGACAAACCCGTATCGCCCGGAGAAAAGACATCGAGTACCCGCAAAGCACGTTCAACTGCTTCAACACCACCTGTTGCGTCTACTGCTTTGGATTTGTCGGACATTCGCTGACCTTTCGACACGTTCTAGAACCTCTATATAGCCAAGTTAGGCAAGATTGGAAATCTCCATTAAGCAGGGTATCTTGTTATGAATAACCTAACAAAAACATCGATAAGAATCGGATATGCAGGTCTTCCATTTGGCGACTTTTCGCAATGTGAGCCGGGCGATATCGCCGTTTTAGGCGTTCCAAGTGAGGTCAATGAAAACGCGCGCGCCGGCACGTCTTTAGCACCAGACGCGTTACGCAGCATGGCGCAGCAACTCGGAAGCAATCTGCCGGTAAATGGCCGAGATTTGGGCAATTTAGATGTATCGGGCGATTGGCCAGATGCGTTGATCCCACTCCTAATGCGAATAATAAGAGAGGGCATTACACCAGTTGTGTTGGGCGGTGCGACAGATGTTGCTTTGGCAGTAAGTGAGTCTCTGCCTGATCTACCGCTTGTCGCGGCGATGCCAATGGCTCGAAGAGATATCGCCGCGCGATCCAAAAACACGTTATGGGTTGGCCTGAATGGCGGACAACCGGCCGATGTTTGGAACCAAATCAGCCAACGCGAGATGGTCTGGCGTACAGCCCGTCAACTGGATGAAAAGCCGGACTGCAGTTTTGAGATTCCCGAGAGGGCTATCCTTTGGATTGATATTTCGGTAATTGATCTTGGCCATGCTGCGGGAACCAATGGCCTTAACCCCGCAGGATTGAAACCTGAAACACTAGTTTCAGTCATTAGCGCTATGACCTGTAGTTGGCAAGCGATTGTCATTACTGGCCTTGCACCTGCGCATGACACAAGAGGTCTGTCTGAATTGGCCGCGATCGAAACTCTCAAAGCGGCCTTGCACAATGAATAATAAGGCCCAAAAAACATTCGACATGATCCCCAGTTTTCTAAGTGCACCCGTTGGCGATTTAGAGGACCTCACACCGGGGCAGATCGCAATTGCTGGTTATTTTTGTGACAATCTCGAAAGGCCTGCGGCTGGTCAACGCTACTTGGCACGGCAGATGCGATATGCATCTCAGTCCGAAATTGCACTGGCTCATACAATAGATCTCGGAGATGTAAACGTCTTTCCGCTCGATCCAACCAAACATCTTAAAGCAGTTGTCTCACAATGTGCTGCGGTTTTGCAAACCGGCGCACGGATGATCCTAGTTGGTGGTGATCCGAGTGGTCTAAAAGCGCTTGGTTTAGCCGCAAGAAAGGTTATGGAAACCGATGTTCCTATCGTTTCACTGACAGGCGACCCAATCAAAAATCAACCGATTATCCTATCTGTGGACTTACAAGAGTTGGCGGGAAACTGGATATCACAATCACGCAGCATCGCCGGGTTTTCGCCCGCAGAAATGGTTACTCAAATTGGCGCCACTCAAGGCCAAATCATAGCTGCTGCAGTTTTTGGGCTTGCGCCAGCTTTAGATGCTCGGGGTAATATGGAAACGCAGGTTGCGCTGATGATTTTGAAGGCGTTGGCCACACGGCTCAAGGTGGGGACGAACTAATGCCATTACGCTCGGATCCCCTACCGCGTATGGCGGGACATTTGTCATTCATGCGGGCTCAAAGTAAAGAGATCTGCCAGGTAAGAGCTGGCGATCTGGCAGTGCTTGGTCTGCCCTTTGAAGACACCAGCGCACCATATGCAGGCCAATCGCTCGCACCGCGGGCTTTGCGCGAAACATCGGTTTATTTTGGCTGGCATGCAAATCCACAATTTAGTCATCCAGTTGATATTGATGCACGACACGAGATTCGAACCGATGGTTTGCACGAACGGTTATGCGACCTAGGGGATATCACAAAGGGGCATGACGAGGAAATACAGACTAGGGTCAAAACAACAACTCAGCAGATCAGTCAGCGCGGCGCCTGTGCTCTTATATTAGGCGGAGGAGATCACCTTGCTGAAACCGTGGAGAGAGCGCTGCCTAATTGTCAAACAACGCTTCTTGGAGGCGCACCCGGGAAAACACAGGATTTTCAGATAGCACCTTTATGCGATGATACTACTGATATTTACGAATTAGACACGTCCGCGCGGCTTATTGCGTTTTCAAAATGGCGCGATAAATCGAAACCTCTTTTTGTGCGCTTCGATCTTTCAGTGTTTAAAACATCGCTTAGCGCGCTTTGTGATCAACCCCGATTGGGTGGTTGCGATCTAGAAATAGTAACACAGTGGCTTGCGACTCTGGGACGGCATGAGGTTAGCGCGATTATGTTGACCGGCCTAAACCCAAGTAGACCTGGGATGGGGATCGTTAAAGTGGGTCAACGATTGATGGTCACGGCTCTGCTGGCCTTTATCTATGCGCGCCTCGGATTCACGAATGTCCATCCGGACTGTCAAACTTTCAAGGAAAATGTACCGAAATGACTGCCGCCTTAACACCCCTCAACGCTCCCCTCATTCAACCCGGATATAGACTGTTTGACGGCCCCTTGCATGATGTCTCTGACGTGACTCTGGGCCAGATCGGCGTAGTCGGGATGCCAAGCGATTGGACGCATTCAAGCCGGCTTGGCACCAGATTTGGCCCTGCTGCATTGCGCAAGGCGACAACGATCATGCAATCCATACGCCCGCAAGACGCTAGTTTTGATCCGGACACCGGCCTCTGCTCATTACCGGTAGCGAATTGGCTGGTTGATTGCGGAGATGCGGAAGTAACAGCGCAGGATGTAAATGCAACGACAGAGGCAATTGCTGCAATGACTGAAGTATTGACTGTCGCAGGCGCGATTCCACTGGCACTGGGCGGTGATCATTACAACAGCTTTCCTGCCTGTCTGGGGTACTCGCGCGGACTAATAAAACGCAAACCTGCGACGCGTTTCGGATATATCCAAATAGACGGACATTTGGATTTCTCTGATCGGTTGGGCGCATGGGGCAGTCATAACCACGCAACCAATGCTCGTAGAATTTCTGAACTGCCCAATGTTGATATTTCAAATATGGTTTGGGTTGGTATTGCAGGCTGGGTGGATGGCGGCGATTTGGAATTAATTGAAAAACAGGGCGGTCGAATATTCTCGGCCTCTGATGTGCATAAGTTGGGCGCAGCAGAAGTTATGCGCCAAGCACTTGCGCATGCGATGCGGGGTTGTGATGAGCTTTACCTATCGATCGATATTGATGCCATGGATGCAGGGTATCTTCCTGGTACAGGCTCTATTGTACATAGCGGCATTACACCCCGCCAGTATTATGATATGCTTGAAGCGCTGGCCACAGCCCCTTTGGGCGGATTGGATATAGTAGAAGTTTCGCCGCCGCTTGACCCCTCAGAACGGACAGAGTTTTTAGCAGCAGAGATGCTGTTTCGGATACTGCACCGCTTTCGCACCCGGCCGGTGACCGCGCAATGATCAAGTATATCGGACTCCGGAAACTGGGCGGGCTGTTACATTCGGGGCAAGTACTGGCGCCAGCGTCCAAACCCTGGATCACTGATCTGTCAATGCTTTGTCCATTTGAGGGCCTAAAGCCGGGAAATATTCCAGAATTCGAAGCTGACCCAAACTGGGAAAACTGGTCCCTTACGGACAGCCCGGAAGATCCTTCTAAGCGTTTAAAGTGGCATGTGTTTGAACGGGACGGATCCCATTACCATGTCGCGGACCGTATGCTTATGACCCGCGTTAGCTGGAAGGATCTAGATGAGGTAGGTTATGTCTCTGGCAAGCATCTGGTGATTGATGGCAGGCAATTCCGCTGCCGTTTACTTACAGGCGGCGATACACCCTGTAAGGATCCCTATCATGGGGCGACCCAGAGGAATGAATGGGATATTTTTGTGGGCGGCGCGGTACTGAATGCACCCAAGCCTGAGAGAGCGGATCATCGCTCTCCACTCCGCCCCGATCATTTGCGATCTGCCCATAACAGGTCTTGGAATTGGTTCGGTGCAGTAAGCTGGACTGCAGAGCCGGTCGCCAGCCGTGCAGACGGGCGCGTATGCCGCGGCTACCATGGGCCAACATATTTTTATGTTAATACCGTGGACCACCGACATGAGGATATTGGATGGCGCCCGCTACTAGAGGAAGAGCTATGACGGCCAAAACATTTGCCAACCACATCGCTGGAAGCTGGGTTACGGGCTATGATACTGCGCCCAATATCAACCCTTCTGAGCTCACTGATACAATTGGCCATTATGCTTTAGGCAGTGCAGATGACGTTTTTCAAGCCGTTGATGCCGCCAGCACAGCATTCAAAACTTGGTCCAAATCAACTTCATTGATGCGCGCCGAAGCTCTGGATAAAATCGGGACGGAAATCGTTACCCGCAAGGATGAACTTGGAGATATGCTCGCCCGCGAGGAAGGCAAGACATTGCGCGAGGCCACGGGCGAAGCGCATCGGGCTGGCAGCCTATTCAAATATTTTGCCACCGAAGCCTATCGCGAAACAGTATCCGGATTCAGGTCAATACGAGAGAACGTTGAACTGGAAGTTCGGCGTGAGCCCATTGGCGTTGTTGGTATAATCACGCCATGGAATTTCCCTCTGGCAATCCCGGCTTGGAAGATCGCGCCTGCTTTGGCCTATGGCAATACGGTCGTGTTTAAACCTGCAGAGCTGGTACAAGGGTCTGCTTGGTTGCTTTCAGATATTATTTTGCGTGCTGGCTTACCCGCAGGTGTTTTCAACTTGGTGATGGGGCATGGCCATGATGTGGGGCAAGCGATTGTAGATCATCCAAATGTGGCCGGAGTTAGTTTTACCGGTTCAACGGCGGTTGGCAAACGGATTGGAGCAGCTCTATTCCAGCGCGGAGCGCGCATGCAACTGGAAATGGGTGGTAAAAACCCCTTGATTGTTCTCGACGATGCGGATCTGGATCTCGCTGTTGATTGCGCAGTTCAGGGAGCCTATTTCTCGACCGGTCAGCGGTGTACAGCATCGTCACGCCTGATCGTAACGCAGGGCATCCACGATAAGTTCATTGAGGCAATGCGCAACCGTTTGTTAGAGCTAAAGGTCGGCGATGCACGCAACCCAAAAACTCAAATGGGTCCTGTCGTCAGCGCTGAACAACTTCAAATAGATGAGAAATATATCCAGATCGGGTGTGACGAAGGTGCAGAGCTGCTCTGTGGTGGAACGCGCCTCGAGGCAATGGCGAACGGATATTATTTAACACCGACACTATTTGCGTCCTCATCGAATGAAATGCGGATCAACCGGGAAGAAATCTTTGGTCCAATCGCAGCGGTTCAATGCGTTGCCAGCTATGACGAAGCGCTCCATGTTGCGAATGACACAAACTACGGGCTTTCAGGCGGTATCATCACGTCAGATATCAACCGACAACGGCATTTCAGGGATAACGCTCAGGTCGGTATGGTTCAAATCAATCTGCCGACAGCAGGCATGGATTTCCATGCACCCTTCACTGGCAAAAAAAGTTCATCCTATGGACCACCGGAGAAAGGTGGATATGCGCGCGAATTCTTTACTGTCTCTAAGGTTGTTCATGAAGGACACAGATAATGACGATAGCACCTTTAAAAGGCATGCGAATTCTGGATCTAACCAATGTATTGGCGGGTCCCTTCTGTTGTCATCAACTAGCCCATATGGGGGCCGATGTCATCAAGGTTGAAACACCGCGCTCCGGTGATCTTGCGCGGCAGCTTGGAGCAGACCCCGCTCGTAACGCGGATCTGATGGGCGTGTCTTTTCTGGCGCAAAACCCGGGTAAGCGATCCATTACGTTGAACCTTAAAGCGGCATCTGGAAAGCGTATTCTGAAAAAGTTGGTACAAAAGGCCGATGCTTTGGTGGAGAATTTCCGCCCGGGTGTGATGGAACGCCT
>DLZA01000060.1:0-767 GCA_003447515.1 Paracoccaceae bacterium | reverse complement strand
GGCCAGGACGGGCCATTGGCGAAACTGCCCGCTTATGACCAGATCGTACAGGGGATGAGCGGCGTGATGTCGATCACCGGTGATGCTGACACCGCACCCTACCGGGTGGGTTACCCGATGGCCGATACGATTGGAGGCATGACAGCTGCCTTTGCCGTTGCTGCCGCCCTTGCGAATAAGGCAGAGGATTGCGGCACTTTTATTGACGTCTCAATGCTAGAAGCTGTTATTGCAACAATGGGCTGGGTGGTATCGAACCATCTGATCGCTGGGCAAGCACCCATCGCTAACGGAAATGATAATTTTACCGCGAGCCCATCCGGCACCTTCAAAACCGCGGATGGTGTGATGAACATTGCAGCCAATAAACAAGAACAGTTCGAAGCCCTTTGTGAGGTTATTGGCAATCCAACCTTGGCACAGGATCCACGATTTTGTAATCGAAAAAGGCGGCTTACCAATCGGCTTTGTCTGACCACTGAACTCGAGGCGGTCTTTGCTGCTGGACCCACATTAGACTGGGTCCAAAAACTGACGGCACGCGGGGTTCCTGCAGGACCTGTTTGGTCTGTTTCCGAAGCTCTAGCACATCCACAAATTGCTGATCGGGGTTTGTTACAAACACATCAAATCGGTGACGATACCCTGCGATTGGTTGGAATTGGTGCCAAACTAGATGGAAAAGCCCCTCATGTAAAAACGCCACCGCCAGCATTGGGCGCAGATACGCATGATATTTTGAAGGAATTAGGTTATAATGCTGCCCA
>DLZA01000270.1:822-4328 GCA_003447515.1 Paracoccaceae bacterium | reverse complement strand
CAAAACGAACAGGAATTATCCACAGATCAGCTTATTTAAATCAGTATTAGTTGTCTGCGCGACCAAAATTATTTATTAGTCCGAGGATGCTACGAGGGCACCGATTAGCAGCATTGCTAAGGCTGGTAACAGCGCTCCTGAGGAAGAAGAAGAATCTTCTACGACCTCTACGACGTCAACAACTGGTTCAGATACGTCTCCAGAGAATGCTGTAGATGCAACCATAGCCATAACTGTTGCTAGTGCAATTTTTTTCATTTTGATGCTCCAATTTTTCATTCACACTGTGTAGAGCAAAGTCATATATAATTGAACCTGTCTTTACAATCTTATAGAAAAGTCACCTTAAGGTACTGCAATTAGAACATAGTCAGACTTGGGGTCCCCATTTATGAATGTGATCAAATGAGTAATACTTGTGTGCCAACCTGACTGAGATTGAACAGCTCTTCGATATGTTCGTTGAATAAACCGATGCAGCCACTAGACGAACGTCTGCCAATTTTACGCGTATCGTGAGTGCCGTGAATACGGTAATATCTCCACGTTAAGTACATGGCATGCGTACCAAGGGGGTTGTCAGGGCCAGCTGGGATGTATTCTGGCCATTCTGGGTTGCGTTTGAGCATGTTGGGTGTTGGGCGCCAATCTGGGCCCACTCTTTTGCGTGTGATTTTAGTGCGGCCCGTTCGGGTAAGTTCTGGTGTTTCTGGTACAGAAGTTGGATAGAGGCGGTAAACGGACCGGTCCTCGGACCAGAAGTGAAGTGCGCGACTGAGTGTATCCACGAGAATTACACCGTTTTTGGTGTTCGAAAAATATGGACGCCAATCTTTGTTTGAAAAACCGGAGATATTGCGTTTTACGGCACCTGTTTCAGGATTTGAAAGATTCTCTTTTTTAAGTTGTTCGTATAGGATTGGATCGTTTGTTTGCTGCGCTAATGCTGGCCCAAGAAGCGTTGTGCTGGCTAACGCGGAGCCTGTGAAGGCACGGCGGGTGATTCTGAATTTATCTGACATGATAAATGGCTCCGTTTATATCGGTCTACATTCGAAATACTTCTTTATGGCTGCAGTTTCAATTCAAAGAACTGTGATTTGGTGCAATCTTGCTGACAGAGATTCGAAAATCATAGCAAAGCTGAGTAGAGCAGCTTATAGAAATGTTGTTGATCCTTTAATATGGGGGCACACGCCATGATCCGCATTATATTAGCCGCTTTGACCGTTTCGTTTGTTATGAGTGCATGTACCAATACATCCTCTGATCCAAACTCACGTCAGGTATTTCGTATTTGGCCGGGTGATGTTTCAATAATACAATTTCGCCATTTGGACACAATAAATGCATTTCGAGAGGCGAGTGGATTGAATGCGTTGCAGTTGTCCGCAGAGTTGAATGCGGCGGCGAAGACACATGCGCTCGATATTTCGCGTCAAAACCGTCCTTGGCATTTTGGTTCTGATGGATCGAATCCAATTCAGCGTGTGCAGCGCACCGGATATATAGGCACGATGTTGTCTGAGAATTTGTCTGAGACGTTTGAGAATGACAGTGAAACGCTAGAAGCTTGGATGCGTGACCCTGTGACGCGTTCAGGTATTTTAAATCCAAATGCGCGTAACGTCGGTTTTAGCTGGCATCAGGAAAGTAACGGTAAGATTTGGTGGGTCCAAGTGATTGGGTCTTAAGCTGCCTAATTGGGGCGTTTAAGGGTTAAAAGATCGCGTTCTCGCAAAAGTAAATAACCTAACTATGAGCAGTTCGTCGCAAAAATGTTTGATTACGGTTTGATCAAGATGGGTGTACCAAATTTGACCATGGCATAGATTTCTTCCATCTCCCTATCCGTTACAGCTATGCAGCCTGCTGTCCAGTCAACTTTGTTTTTGTTGGCATGCAGAATTGGTCCGCCATGGATGAAAATGTCACCCCCTGGTGAAACGCCTGCAATGCGAGCTTTAGCGATGTCGCGGGTATTCGGGTAGCTGATGCCGATAGAAAGGTGGTAGGTAGAGTTCGGATTGCGACGGTCAATTCTGTAGACACCCTCGGGAGTGCGGCCATCGCCCTCACGAAATTTGTGGCCAGTGGGCGAAAATCCAAGTGCAATATTGTATTTTTTTAGTACTTTTTTGCCATTTAGGAGCCACATTTTGCGTGCTTTTTTATCTACGAGCACTTGGGTAACCTGCGGGCCACTATAATTTTTGAATCTTGTAGATCCGTCACATCCAATCAGAACAAAGATAGTATAGAGCATTAAAAATAAACGCATTATGTTGTCCTAAAGCTCGCGTTCTATTTTGATGCGGGATTTGCGTGCGCGCTCCGTTGCACTTTTGAGTTGGCCACACGCTGCCATAATATCTTCACCACGGGGTTTGCGCACAGGTGAAGAATAGCCTGCTGCATTCACAATATTGGCAAAACGGTGGATGCGATTGTTAGAAGACCGTTCGTAGGGAGCACCAGGCCATGGATTGAAGGGGATGAGGTTAATCTTGGCAGGGATACCCTTGATAAGCTCAACTAAACGGTGGGCATCTTCGTCAGTATCGTTCACATCTTTAAGCATCACATATTCGAAAGTGATACGTTCGGCGTTTGAGAGGCGCGGGTAGTCCCGGCAAGCTTGCAATAGTTCGGCTATTTTGTGTTTTCGGTTGATGGGTACTAGCGTGTCGCGCAAGTCATCGACGGTGGCATGAAAAGAGATAGCTAGCATGCAGCCGATCTCCGCGCCAACTCGGTAAATTTCAGGAACGATGCCAGAGGTGGAGAGTGTTATACGACGGCGTGAGAGGGCAATGCCTTCGTTATCCATAGCAATGTGCATCGCGTCGCGCACGTTGTCCGTGTTGTAGAGTGGCTCGCCCATACCCATAAGGACAATGTTAGAAACAAGACGCTTTGCGCCTGGTTTTAGATCCCATTCATTTAAGTCATCCCGAGCTACCATAATTTGGCCGACAATTTCGGCAATTGTGAGGTTGCGAACAAGTTTCTGAGTGCCTGTATGACAAAAGGAACAGGTTAGGGTGCAGCCGACTTGGGATGAAACACACAGCGTGCCGCGATCAGTCTCTGGAATGTAAACGGTTTCAACTTCGTGTCCACCTGCAATTTTTAGAAGATATTTACGGGTACCGTCTGTTGAGATTTGTTTGGTGATAATTTCTGGGCGAGAAAGTTGAAATTTGGCAGCAAGGCTAGTGCGGATGTCTTTAGAGACGTTGGTCATTTCATCAAAGTTTTGCACGCCCTTAACGTAGATCCATTGCCAAATTTGGGCGTGGCGCATTTTGACCTGCTTTTCCTTTATGCCTATGTTTTGAAGTGCGTGTGTTAATTGGTCGCGAGTAAGGCCGATGAGGTTTGGCAACGCGTCGCCACTATCCTTTCGTGGGATGGTGAGGACGTCAGGTGAAACTGGTGCAGGTTCGGTCATAATAATTCCAATGAAAAGCCCTCAATCGTAGGGATTGGGGGCTAATACAGCA
>DLZA01000270.1:0-441 GCA_003447515.1 Paracoccaceae bacterium | reverse complement strand
TGCAGCGGTAAAGCCAGAAAGGGAGAAGGTATCTTTTGTTCGTGTACCGCGACGGGACTGCGCAGAGATTACTGCAGTAGAGCCACGTTTAAGAGCTTCGCGAATTTTAGCATCGTCGGATGGTGTGGCAGGCCATGCAAATTCACGTTCCTCTTCAGCTTTACCAATGAAGAGGTTAAATTTTTCACCGCCAACATCTAGTTCTACTAACTTGTCTGGGTCAAAGGGGTAACCGCCGGTGAAGGAGACCTGACCGTTGATATCTTCAGATGGGCGGTAAGTGACCCAAAGCAGAATGTCAGAGCGCCGTGCTGAGACTTCTTTCCCATCGCGTGTGTTCACAACTTTGGTTGGTTTGGAAACAATCCAGCATTCTTTAGTAGGCTGGTCTTCGACAAAAACGGACCAGTCGGTTTTCGCATCAACCCTGTTCGTCGATTC
>DLZA01000111.1:2612-2959 GCA_003447515.1 Paracoccaceae bacterium | reverse complement strand
GTGTGATTTGGAGATTTGTCCATTAACTGTGGTGTGTCTCTTTGCGTCTTTAAGCAAACTTTCGATACCGTCAGTTTTCTCTCCATCGATTAAAATCACGCCACCCACTGGCAGGCTATCATGGGCCTTCGCAATTAACGTGCGGGTCTCGTTTTTGGAGCGGGTAATGTGGATGATGGCCAAGGCAGCGGTTTCAGGTGGTGTCGCGGTAGTAGTGTAACCCGCAGTTTTCAGATCTAAGTAGTCGGGGAAGTAACCTTGGAAGCAAACTAGTCGATCTTTGGGTAAATTGGGATAGTCCCCGTATGCCCGATAAATTGCAATCATGCCGTCAGTGGGAATGTCAA
>DLZA01000111.1:0-2286 GCA_003447515.1 Paracoccaceae bacterium | reverse complement strand
TGGTCTCTATGGGCAGCATCAGGCGGGGATGTGTGGTCATGGTAGAGGCGTTTAGCACCTATTCCTTTTCCATAGTGCACTGCAGTGGGTGCTCATGTTGACGTGCAGCTTCCATCACTTGCATGACTTTCGTTTCCGCAATCTCATGGCTAAATAGGCCAACCACAGCGAGACCTTTTTGATGTACGGTCATCATCAGCTCAACAGCTCCTGCATGACCAATTCCAAAGAATCGTTCAAGCACGTGAACAACAAATTCCATCGGCGTGTAGTCATCGTTCAAAAGCATAACTTTATAGAGCGGTGGACGCTGCGTTTTTTCTTTTGGCTTGGTTGCCAGCGCTGTATCACCATCTGGACTACCTATATTGTCATCGTCCTGGGCGTAAATCACAAAGTTTGCCTTCGAATAAATCATTTTATCGTATCTCTTTTGTTGGCCATATATAGCGCCTCTGCCAAAAGAAAAAAGGGGTGGAATATGGGGCGAAAGCCAACAAAAATTTCATCCAAGTTAGCGCGCTCGAATTTAATGCCCTATATTCAGCCACAATATCTAGTGCCTAATGTAACTGAAATTCGTGTATTTAGTGCAGTGTTGCTGCGGTGACACCTTAGTGGCCTTTAAAAATAAAGTGTTTCTGTCACTTAAAAGTATATGATACTATTTAAATATAAAAACACCAAAAATGGTGATGAGGCAGTTTAAATTACGGGACGTCGGAGAACCGATGCGAATCGCAACAGTAGTACGGGCGTTTTGCGCCCTTTTGATCATTCTTTCTTCTAATTTTGGAGCATCTATTGCGCAGGCCGCTCCGTATGCAGCGGTTGTTGTTGATGCCCGCACCGGTGAAGTTTTACACGCTCGGAATGCAGATACTCGGTTACATCCTGCGTCGCTGACAAAGATGATGACCCTCTACGTAGTTTTTGATGCGGTGGAGCGGGGCGAAATTAATTTAAATAAAAAGATTAAGATTTCGCGGTTTGCATCGACAGAGCCGCCAAGTAAGCTGGGTTTGAAGGCAGGCCAGAGGATTGCCCTGCGGTATTTGATCCGCGCCGCAGCTGTGAAGTCCGCAAATGATGCGGCGACTGCGCTCGGAGAAGCAATTTCCGGGTCTGAGAAAGAGTTTGCTAAACGGATGACGAGCACTGCTCACATGTTGGGAATGAAAAACAGTACTTTCAAAAATGCTCACGGATTGACACAGTCGGGTCATTTGTCAACTGCACGGGATATGACACTGCTGGGTCGGCGCTTGTTCTATGACTTCCCTGATTATTATAATCTATTTGCACGTAAATCGACGCATGCTGGAGTGCGCGATGTGGCCAACACTAACCGCAAATTGTTGAGAAATTATCGCGGTGCTGATGGGATTAAAACTGGGTACACCAATGCAGCCGGGTTTAACCTTGTAGCTTCTGCTGAGAGGGGGCAGAAAAGAGTAATTGCGACTGTGTTTGGCGGTAAAACATCCGCATGGCGGAATACGCGTGTTGCTGAGCTACTTGATATGGGATTTAAAAGATCTGATACACGCGTGGCTGTGCGCAAACCAGTGCCTGTGAATTTGGGTGGTGTGAGTGCGAAGCGCTTTAGTTTAGCCTCTAGTGGTGCTGTGAAAAAAAGTCCACGCCCTCGAATTCGTGCGTTAGGAACATTCGCGGTAGAGAAACAAGTTAAGGCAATTGAACAAGCTGTTTTGACGGTGAACCGTGAATTAGAGCCTGATAGAGTAGTGAAAGCGGCAACTAATCAGGTTGTGCCCACGGTGGACGTGTTATCGCAAGAGGATAAACCTTTGCGAGTTGTGACCCGCGTCTCTACTGAGGGCAATCGATACTGGGGCGTTCAGGTTGGCGCTTTTTCGAATCGCCACCAGGCAGAGAAAGCGCTGCTGCAAACGGCTCTGCGCGAGTTGCAATCACTTGAGGGATCTGAGCGACGCATTGATTATGCGACTGTGAATGGCCACAAAAAATATCGTGCACGGTTTGAGGGCCTATATCAATCAGACGCCAATATGGCTTGTGCTCGGTTGCGGGCGCGAAATCAGTCGTGCTTCCCAGTGGCTCCTGGGTCTTAGAGGCGAAGCAAAAATAAAAAGGCTACACACAATGTAGACTTGGTGCAAACCTGTTTATTTAAGAGCCTGGCAGCAAAAACCTTAATTAGAGTTATTACCGAACAACTTGGTCATTAGAACGCCTGGAAGATTTTCGGCCTATTTCATTAGGTAAATTGAAGCTTGCTTTTTAAACCCAAAGCGAGGGCTT
>DLZA01000330.1:4229-4510 GCA_003447515.1 Paracoccaceae bacterium | reverse complement strand
CGTAAGGAATGGCTCGAAGTTTAAACAGCACTTTGATTATATCATTGGCTCGAGAAAAAATTTCCTGAGCTAGTAAAAATATTCAGTTAAATGGACGGAGATAAAAAGTTACCTTCTTTAACGACGCGCGTGTATTTTTGGCGGTATAACGGTGTTTTCGATGAATACGATTGCGCTATGAAATAGGCTTAGGGTCAGAGCAGTTGGAAAGTTTTTTGCGCAATTAGGATTGGCTTGCATTAACTTTGATTATTGATCCAGTTGATCATCTCATCAAGGCT
>DLZA01000330.1:0-3898 GCA_003447515.1 Paracoccaceae bacterium | reverse complement strand
TCTTTACCAAAAAATGGTTCGTCACCCACGAATATCATCGGTGCGCCAAAGGCCCCACGATCGACGGCTGCTTGTGTTGTGGCAAAGAGCCCTTTTTTGATTTCGTCTTGCTTAGCGCCGTCCATGATTTCAGTGGCAGGCAGCCCTGCATTTTCCAATGTGATCTTAATGATTTCAGGATCATCCATTTTCAAGTTGTGCTGCCAAATGGCTTCAAAAACAACATTTAGATATTGGCTGTGATAATCCTTATCCTGTGCAAAGAGTGCCCCCCGCATTACAGCCGTGGTCATTACAGGAAAGTGAGAATTGAATCTAAATGGAATATTATATTTGTGGATGAATCTATCTAAGACCCGTTGGTCATATTCAATTTTTCCTTTAATTCCATCAAACTGAACGAGTGGCGGTTTATTATTTGTTAGTTTAAAGATTCCGCCTAAAAGCACAGGTATGTAATTGGCCTTGGATCCTGAGAGATCCTCAATTTGGTTCATAATTTTGTGCATCAAGTAAACATTTGGACTGCCAAAATCAAAAATGAAGTCAAATGTTTTCATTACCAAGTCTCTCCATAAGGTCTTATGTCCATTTCAAATGTCCAGCCGTCTCTTTTCTGATGGTGTAACACCCAATAGGCCTCGGCAACTGACGCGGGATCCATCAATGTGTCAGGTGGCACGGAGTCAGGATGTATTCCTGCTTTTTCCATCCGTTCGCGTACAAATGCTGTATCCACGCCTGCATCAATGACCAGATGCGACACGTGGATGCCCTTTGGCCCCAACTCTTTTGCTAATGTCTGTGCTATGGATCGTAAACCTGCCTTGCCAGCTCCAAATGCGGCATATCCGGCGGTACCGCGCATGCTAGCTGACGCACCTGTGAAAAATATTGAACCAGCCTTTCGCGGTACCATGTATTTTGCAGCTTCTCGCCCGACGAGAAATCCAGAAAAGGTAGCCATTTCCCAAACTTTGCGAAATACTCGCGTTGTCGTATCTTCAATATTAAACTGGACATTTCCGCCCACATTTGAAATCACAACATCAATTGGACCTGTAGTTTGTTCAACTTTTTCAAAGGTCGTCGCAACGCTTTCCTCTAAACGCGCGTCCATTGAGAACCCGTGAGCTTTGCCACCCGCAGATTCAATCTGGGCGACTAAGGGCACGAGCTTTTCACCATTGCGTCGTCCCATACAAACCGTGAACCCACCTTGCGCAAAACGTTTGGCGATGGCCGCGCCGATGTAATCACCCGCTCCAACGATAAATGCTACAGGCATTAAACCTCCAAGTTCTAGATCAACCATAAGGACCACGAGCCATTTGTGTCAAATCCTCCGCAACGTAATTGTAGAGTGCTAAAAAAAACTGACGAATCCTACTTACTTCCTATAAAAACTGCTTAAACTAACAAAGGAGTAAAGGGAGAGATGCTATGCAAGGCTTAATGATGAACCGCCCGCTGCGGGTGAACGATATTATAACTTTTGCGGCGGAGGTTCATGGCGACAGTGAAGTGGTGTCGGTTACAGTAGAAGGTGGAATGCATCGCTCAACGTACCGCGATATTGAAAAGCGCACGCGCCAATTGGGCCATGTACTGACAAAACTTGGTATTTCTCAGGGTGACCGTGTCGCGACGCTAGCTTGGAACGGTTATCGTCATCTGGAGTTATATTATGGCATAGCTGGAATTGGGGCTGTTTGCCATACGATCAACCCACGTTTATCTTCGGAACAGATGATTTACATCGTCAATCACGCTGAAGACAAAGTAATTTTTGTGGACCTGACCTTTGTGCCTATCCTCGCGGCGCTTAAGGATCACTTGCCCAAAGATTTGATTTATGTGGCCATGACAGACCGCAAACATATGCCTGACACGGACATCGTAAACTTGCTCTGCTACGAAGACTTGATGGAGGCAGAAACAACAGATTTTGACTGGCCCGAATTTGATGAAAATACCGCCTGCGGTCTATGCTACACGTCTGGTACAACCGGCAATCCGAAGGGTGCGTTGTATTCACATCGCTCTACCGTTTTGCACGCCATGATGGGTGTGATTTCATTGCAAACTTGTCTCCGACCCGGCAAGCGCATCCTGCCCGTTGTGCCACTTTTTCATGTTAACGCGTGGGGGTTGCCATACGCGGCACCGCTGTCGGGCGCATCTCTGATCTTCCCTGGCGCTGCGCTTGATGGGCCAAGTTTGCACAAGTTAATGGAGGATGAACGGGTATTCTCGGCTTGGGGTGTTCCAACAGTATGGATGGGCCTTTTGAGTGAAATCAAAGCCAAGGGTGGAAAGCCAAGCAGTTTTAATGAAGTTATCATTGGGGGCTCTGCTGCTCCACGTCCTATGATTGAAGCGTTCGAAAATATGGGTGTTTCCGTTGCACACGCTTGGGGAATGACTGAGATGAGCCCAATCGGCACCGTTGGTGTTCTGAATTTAGAACAAGAAAACCTACCGTTGTCAGAACGTATCGACCTAAAGGCAAAACAGGGCCGCCGTGTCTTTGGGGTAGACCTAAAAATCGTTGATGAAGATGGTAATCGCATGCCTCATGACGGTGTGGCGCAGGGCGAATTGTATGTGCGAGGCAACGCTGTTGTGTCAGCCTATTTTAAAAATGAAGAGGCCAGCAAAACCTCGATCGATGCTGATGGCTGGTTTGGTACTGGTGACGTGGCCAAAATTGAACCAAATGGGATGCTCACAATCACAGACAGAGCCAAGGACTTGATAAAGTCGGGTGGTGAATGGATCAGTTCCATCGATGTTGAAAACATGGCCATGGCTCATGAAAGTGTTGCCAACTGTGCTGTTATTGCAATCCCAGACCCTAAGTGGGACGAACGCCCCCTTCTAATTGTTGTTCCTGCCCAAGGTGCGGATAGAGATGCGATTAGCATTCTTGAGAGTCTGTCAAAAAGCCTTGCTAAATGGCAGCTTCCAGATGCGGTGATCTTCGTAGATGAACTGCCGCTAACAGCCACGGGGAAAGTATCGAAACTCACTCTACGTCAGCGTCACAATGATGGCACACTAAGCGCATGAGTGCTGACTTCAATATCGAAGACCTAGGCGGTGGCATCACACGGTTGATGCTCAGCCGGGCGCCCGTTAACGCGCTCACGCCTGGGTTCTTGGATGCTCTATCGGATTTTTATGACAGTGTTGCAATCGACGACAGTATCCGTGCAATCATTATTGCTAGTGGACAAAAAATACTCTCAGGCGGTCTGGATTTGAAGGCTGCGCAGAAGTTTGACAAAGTGGATGAGCTGGAAATTGTGCGCGGTCTGAACCAATCTTTTACAAAGCTTTATGCACTGCCAAAGCCAACGATCTGTGCTGTTAACGGTGCTGCGATTGCTGGTGGCTTCTTCTTTGTCCTTGGATGCGATTATCGCATTGGCGATACTCGTGCGAGTGTTGGACTAGCTGAGGTTCGCGTCGGTGCAACCCTTCCAGTAGGCCCTTCAGCCATAGCAAAAGCGGAACTCCACGCCAATGACATGCGTAAATTGGTGCTGAGTGGCCAACCTTACAGCGCACAACAGGCGCTTGCTGCTGGCATTCTGGATGAGGTTGTGGAAAACGAAATACTGATGGACCAAACTGTTAAAATGGCAGAGCAGTACGCAGCCTTACCACCAAAAACCTATGCCAACGTTAAAAAACAATTGCGTGGTACAGTGGTAGATGCGGTTGAGAGAGCCATGAAAGAGGATGCGCATATCACCAAAGAGGGCTGGTTCAATGATGAAACTAAACCCGCAATGGCAGCTATGGTTGGTTAAACACAACGCACGAAAGCAAGCTCATGTTTAGAAAAGATTTCATCTTCGATCCAACTCGTTTGCTCCGTATCAATGACTGG
>DLZA01000252.1 GCA_003447515.1 Paracoccaceae bacterium | reverse complement strand
GCTCGCCCTCTTGGGTGGAACGGTTGCTGCAAGCGGATTAGCCGCCCCAGCATTGGCCTCAAACAAAAAAATCAAAGTTGGTGCGCTGCGTTTTACGTCCCATTCTGGCAGCTTTGTTGCCTTCGAACGTGGCTATTTTGCTGAAGCAGGCCTTGATATAGAATTTGAATTTTTTCAGGCTGCACAGCCAATGGCAGTTGCGATTGCTAGTGGCGATATTGACTATGCAGTTACTGCAATTTCTGGTGGTTTAATCAGTCTTGCAGACAAAGGTGCTGTAAAAGTTATTGGTGGAGCTTTGCAAGAAGAGGCAGGCATCGACGGGCAGAAATATCTGATTTCGGACGCATCGTATAAGGCGGGTATTAAAACTTTAAAGGATCTTGATGGTAAGAAATATGCTGTGACCCAGGCTGGCTCCTCGTTTCATTACATGGGGGCTAAAATGGCGGCCAGCGAAGGGATTGATCTGCGGTTCACGCCTTTACAAAAAGTTGGAGCAATTATTGGTGCGATGAAATCGGGCCAAGTCGACGGTTGGTCTATTGTGCCGCACCTTGCGAAGCCACTAGCCAAAGCAGGGGCGTGGCATATTGTAGGGAATGTATCTGATTATATTCCGAACTACCAAGTCACCACAGTGTTTACATCTGCGAAGAACGCTGCGGATGAGCGTGGAATGACCGAAAGTTTCCTGGCTGGTTTTTCCAAGGGTGTTGAGGACTACGCTGCTGCGATGATTGATGGAACTGCGGATCAAGACGAGATGGTCGATCTTATCCACAAATATGTGTATGCAGATCGTGAAAGGGCAAAGGCTGCTGGATCCATTATCAACGGGACTATGCGTCTGAGCACAGGCGCGGCGTTAAATGTTGCTTCAGTACAAGATCAATTAAGCTGGTTTCAATCAGAAGGCTTGGTTGGTTCTGACATTACGCTGGATACGCTTGTTGACAGTTCTTATGTAAAAACAAAGAGCACTTAGCGTCATTTAAGCGGGGCTAAACGCATGGCCCCGCTCAACTTGTGGGGCAGTACTATGGACATCAAACTAGATGGCATTGGTCACTCGTACGGTGATTTTGATGTGTTGCGTGATATCACTTTAGATATTCCAAACGAGCAGATTGTTTGTATCGTGGGTCCTTCGGGGTGTGGGAAGTCAACTCTGCTGCGCTTCATTGGTGGGCTGGAACGTCCACAATCGGGCCGTGTTCTGCAGTTGGGAGAACCACCTGAAGGGTGTTTGAACGCCATGACATACATCTTTCAAGATTTTGCGCTTCTGCCTTGGAGGTCAGTTTCTAAAAATATCTCGCTTGTGCTTGATGATCATGGCATCAGGGGTGCCGCTGCTAAAGCAATTATTGACGACGTTTTGAAGCGTACAAAGCTTACTGATTTTGCCAAAGCGCTGCCCAAACAACTGTCAGGTGGCATGAAGCAACGTGTCGCTATTGCCCGGGCATTGGCTGTGAGCCCCGCTGTGCTACTTATGGACGAACCCTTGTCAGCTTTGGACAGCCAAACCCGAGAATTGTTGATGGACGATCTTGTGAATCTGTGGGCACGTCGGCCATTTACTGCAGTCTATGTAACTCATAATCTTGCCGAAGCCGTCCGCTTGGGCCACAAAGTTGTGGTTTTGTCACGTCGGCCGGGAAAGATCCGCGAAATTGTCAAAATTGACAAGCCTTTGGCAGAAAGAGAATTTGGTGATTCAACTTTGGATGCATATCAGAAACATCTCTGGCAATTGCTGCGAGACGAAGCTCGTGCCGCAGATGAGGAACTTGTAAATGCCTGACACTTCAGAAAAAATTATTGCCTTTCGAGGTGGTGGATTTGCCCCCAAACCTCAGCGCTGGATCGGTGTTGCAGTTTTTGTTTTCCTGATCGCCATTGCGGAATGGGGTACACAAACAGGCTGGATATCGGCTCTTACTCTACCCAAGCCATCTGATGTATTCGATACGTTTCACCATTTATCCTCCAGCGGTTTATTATATCAGCATCTCGTTCCATCGCTTAGCCGTCTTGCGGTAGGCGCTTTTTTTGGTGTTAGTTTGGGTATCACCGTTGGTGTTCTTATTGGACTGTTTTCACATATTCGCTCTAGCTTGGTACCTTTGGTCGCTGCTATTTTTCCAATTCCTAAAATCGCTTTACTGCCGCTGTTTGTGATTTGGTTTGGCATTGGAGAAGGATCTAAATACGCCTTAATTGCCTTTGGCACTTTCACACCAACGGTTGTGGCGACATACGGTGCAGTTGATAACGTGGATCGTACGCTGATCCGCATGGGCCAAAGCTTTGACTTGTCTTGGTGGTCTATTGTGCGCAAGATCGTCCTGCCAGGCGCTTTACCTGGTATTTTGTCTGGGCTCCGGATCAGCTTGGCAATAGCCATTATTTTACTGGTTGCTGCTGAAATGCTTGGTGCCGAATATGGGATTGGGGCCTATATCCTTGAAGCTGGCTCTCTTTATGACTTAGAACGCTTGTTTGCTGGTGTTGTGCTTCTGTCATTGCTTGGCGTCATAGTTAGCGCTGTCATTAGCTTGATTGAAAGGCACGTGCTTGAATGGCGCACCTAGTGAAGGAAAGTCTTCACCGCATTTTCAAAACAACGCCTGTTTGTTTTGGTTGAAACATTCGATTTTATATCGTTTAGGCATCTGGCTCGTCCTTTGCATTGAAACTATTTTAGGTCTTGAAAACGACATGACTCCGGGCTTGTGGAATGCCAGTTTTTTCTGATTGAAATTGAGTGATCCAACATAAGTGGCCGGTCTGTGCAATCCAATGCCAGCATTAATCATTGACAGATCAGAGCCCTTGATAGGACTTCACCTGCGCATTTAATCATGATGGTAAACAAGATATTACGATAAAGATTACTAAGCTAAGTTCCTATGTGGACTATTTAAAAAACAAGCTTTTTTGACAGATTTTTCTGTTCTTATTGGAATATGCCTTACACGGTTTGTAGTAAAACACTGAGCTTTTTAACTTAAATAAACTTAAAGTTTCTTTCAGATTTTTACTTGAGTAAAAATTAGGAAATGAAGTGGTTGCCAAACAGTGCTTAACGGTATTGAGTATAATATGAAAAATTTCAGGCGCAAAAGAGATAGAGTTTGATACAAAGTGCTTCACGCCCAGTTTGGAAAATCGACGCTGATACGATCTCTCAAATCTTTTTAACATCTGCTAGGAACACCCCCGGTGCCCCATATTGTAAAACAGCGTCGGTTGAGCTCTCATATTCGGATGCAGCAGGTGCAATTCAAACACTTGCAAATGAATTGGACACTGATCTTCGCGGCAGACCCGTAGCGATTATTTTGCCAAACTCGGCTGCTTTCCTCATTGCATATTTTGCAGTGTTGTTTGCTGGTGGAAAGCCTGCATTGATTAATCATGGGCATCCTCGATCGACTGTTAATAATTTGCTTGCAGATCTTGACGCTGTTCTGACTATTTCGGATTGCACGTTTGAGGGTGTGCCAAATAGATTGCTCAACGATAAAATGATCAAAGAGTTGCGCAAGCCTGTCTGCCTTGAAACGTTGTATGATCCGGGAACAGCTTCTGATATTGCTGCTATCTTGTATTCGGGCGGTACAACTGGTCTGCCTAAACAGGTTCCTCATACCAACGCATCAATCGTTGCTACTATGGAGCGTGGTGATTGGGGCTGGCAAACCCAAGATCGTGATGTTTGGCTTCCAGTTGCACCTTTTACACATATTTATGGCTATTTGATGGGACTGGCTAATCCTCTAATGCGGGGGGGTGCGATAGTTTTACCAGAAAGATTTCAGCCAGATTTGATCGTAGACATGTTGGTAGATGAAAAAATTACAATTTTTGGTGGTGGCCCGCCCGCAATTTATCAAGCAATCATGGCGTCAGAAAAATTTGAAGCTGCGAATTTTCCAAACATGCGTATATGTCCGGGTGGGGGTGCGCCGTTTCCTCTTGATGTTCACCGGCGCTGGTGGGCTGCAACTGGCTTGAAGATTTATGAAGGGTACGGAATGACCGAGATCGCGCCTATCACGATCAATACAGAACATAATGGTGTCAAACCTGGGTCAGCGGGAAAAGCCGTGCCTAATACTATTGTTGAAATTGTTGATTTGGAAATGGGAACAGCGGTACTTGGTGCGGGAGAAACGGGTGAAATTAGAGTTAAAGGGCCGCACATGATGATGGGCTATGCCGGTAACCCAGAAGAAACCATGCAAACTATTAAGCACGGATACATTTATACAGGAGATATCGGCACGATAGATGAGGCTGGGTTTCTAACAATCACAGATCGCAAAAAAAATGTAATCTTCGTCAATGGGTTTAACGTTTTCCCCCGCGAGATTGAAGAGCTCTTGTTGGACCACCCCGCAATTTCTAGTTCCTGTGTCGTGTCACAATCGCATGCTAGGTCAGGTGAAGTGCCCATTGCGTTTGTCACTCTGCGTTCTGAAGCAGAAATTGAAGAAATTTTAGCGTTCTGTCGTAAAAATTTGATCTCATATAAGTTGCCAGCTCGAGTATTTGTTCTCGATGCTCTGCCCCTTACACCTGCAGGCAAGGTTGATCGCATACAGCTTCAAAACAGCTTGGAAGAAACAGCGTGATCCGCTTAATGGATAAAAGCAGATGAACCCACAAATCCAACAGATCAGATCCCGTTTGATACTACCCGCAATTGCGGCGCCAATGTTCCTTGTCTCTGGTCCAGATACGGTCATTGCAGCATGTAAATCAGGTGTCATGGGTTCGTTTCCTGCGCCTAATGCACGCACGAGTGATGATTTACGGGACTGGTTGGTCGAAATCACTTCCGCGCTTGGTCCAGATGATGCGCCCTGGGCTTTTAATATGATCACGCATTCTAGTTATGGTCGTTTTGACCAAGAAATTGCATTAGTTGAAGAATTTAAACCTGATCTTGTGATTACCGCGTTGGGTGGCCCACACCGTGTGACGCAACAGGTTCATGCGTATGGTGGATTAGTTTTTGCGGATGTCACCTCGCCTAACTTTGCACGAAAAGCTTTAAGCAAAGGAGCGGACGGACTAGTTCTTGTTTGTTCAGGTGCAGGAGGGCATACGGGTGAGTACGCTATGCTTCCCTTTATTGACGAAGTTCGTAGTTTTTTTGAGGGACCAATAATTGTTGGTGGGGGAATTGGTACCGGCAAGGCTATTCGCGCTGTTGAAAATCTAGGAGTGGATTTCGCTTATCTTGGCACGCGGTTCTTGGCGGCTAAAGAAACTATGATTTCTCAAGATTACCGCGAAATGGTCTGGCAAAGCTGTATGGAAGATTTGGTTTTGTCCCGTGCAATTACAGGAGCACTTGGTAATTGGATGCGTGCCAGTGTTCACGCCGCTGGTATTTCGCTTGAAGATATGAGTGGTGTTGCAAAGCTTGATTTTTCAGGCGATATGCACGCGGGTTCAAAAGCTTGGAAATACGTGTGGAGCGCAGGGCATGGGGTGGGTGAAATCACTAAGCCAGAGACTATTTCAGAAATCGTAGATTTACTTTTATCCCAATATATACAATCTGTTACAGAGCAGAGTAAAGGCAGTTTCTACTTGAACGCATTCAATAAAAATAGCCTGAAAGTATGAGGTGCACTATTTTAAAGATTGTCTTTTTTTTGCGTCAAAAAACGTACCACCTCATCGCGGACAGCGTTGATGCCGTCTGGTTTCAAAGGTGGGCGCAAAATGGAATCTCCCATCAAAATAGAAAAGGCTATTTGAGCTCTGCGTCTGGTCGAAGCCGTTTTGAATTCATGCTTAAAAAACATGTCTTCAAGATAGTTAAGCCACGTAAGATCAACATCTTCAATTGCATTTTAAGCCTTCGCGTCCCGGCACTTCCAATCGCGGATAGATTGTTCGATGCGCGCAAACTTAGGCGATTTAGATCGCCCAGGCAGGGCAAGCAATGCACGCAATCGCATATTTGCGTCACCCGCTTGGGCTCCCAATCGTATGATGACATTTGTTGTCATTTGCTTTCGCCGGTTTCGCAGAACGCCAGTCAGCAAAGCAGGCCACCCAGAAAAATGCTTAAAAAAACCGCACTTGGTTATACCAAGTCTTTGACACAGCGCATCTATACGTCCACCACGAACGTTTTCTCTACTAGAATTTCGATTGCAGTATTTATCCAATCAGTCTCGTTAAGCTGTGTGTCCTTCAGAGGTCAAGTTGGTTCGCGTGTGCGTTTTGGTGGGTTTGCCCGCTCATTTTCCATCGGTAGGACCCTCAAACAGAATTTGATGGGCATGAACTAACGACATGTTTACCTCACTCAATAAATCATTTCAAATATGGAGTTCGATTTTATGAAAACTAGCACCGAAGAAATCGATATCATCAAAACTACTTTAAAACACTGCGAGGATGGCTCTACGGATCTGCAACCAAAAATAATGCGTAATCCAGTTTCAATTTACACGGATCCTGAGAATTTAAAGAATGAAGTGGAAATACTATTTCGTAAATTTCCTATTATTGTGGGCCACAGAGAACAATTAGCGGAACCAGGTTCTTTTTTTACTCATGATGACACTGGCGTGCCCATGCTGATTGTGCGCACAAATGACAATAAAATTAAGGCGTTTATGAACATTTGCCGCCATCGAGGCGCGCGTTTAACGGTTGGGCCCTGTGGCAAATCAAAAACATTTTCCTGTCCTTATCACAAGTGGACTTATGACTTGACTGGAGCTCTGCGCGGCTTACCACAGGCGGGTGGGTTTGGTGAAATCGATAAAAGCCAACTTGGACTGATAGAATTGCCATCATTTGAACGGTATGGATTGATTTGGGTGCGCCCTTCGGCAGGAGAAAATTCCATAGATTTGGCGTCTTGGATTGCCCCAATGGAAGAACAATTGAGTTCTTTGGAGTTGGAAAATCACACCATATACAAGGAGTGGTCTTTAAATCGTAAAATGAATTGGCATTTGGCCTTGGAGGGATTTCAAGAAAGCTATCATTTTTGTGGTGCACATGAGCACACGGCGTGTTCGGCTTATTTGGACAACCAAAGTGTTTGGTTGGACAAGTATCCCCATGCGCGCCATTCAGTGCCACTACCTACCGTGGTTAAAATGAAGGATGAACCCTTATCAGATTGGAAGTATCGCCCCCATTTCATGACGCAGAATTACGTATTTCCTTGTAATTACATTCAGGTCATGACCGATCACGTTTATGTTCATACGATCATACCTACGGGTATAGATACTTGCGTCTTCAAGTGTATGATGTTGATCCCTGAACCTGCAAAAACTGATAAAGCGAAGCAGTATTGGCAGAAAAATTATAATGTCGTACGCACGGTTTTCAATGAAGACTTCGAGATTGGTGAAAATATTCAAAAAGGTCTAAATTCCGGTGCCAATAAAGATTTTTTATTTGGCCGTTACGAAATTGGGCTCCATTTGGGAGCAAAAGCGATCCAAGATGCACTTTCAGGAAGTTTGAAGATTTAAGCCGTCTGAGGCTTTTAATTCTTCATAAAGTCGATCACTTAATGCAAGAAAATTTACTGGTTTGTGCGCAATACCAATCCGTGAACTGATCAGATTGCAGCTATTCTTTACTTCTGAAGCCCGTTTAGTTAGAAACTACGCTGACTTAACTTGTAAGTGCATAAAACTTATTCAGCGATATCTTCTGCCCACAGTTCAGGTTTTTCGGTAATAAAACGCTTCATTAGATCAATACAATCTGGATCGTTGACGATAATAACCTCCACACCTTTTGAGCGAAGAAAAGTTTCATTTCCACCAAAATTTGTATTTTCGCCAATTACGACTCTTGGAATGCCAAATTGTAGAATTGTTCCCGAGCACATCATACAAGGGCTAAGCGATGTATATAGCGTTGTGTCACGATAGGTCTTTTGACGCCCTGCATTCCGCAAAGCATCCATCTCACCGTGGGCAATTGGATCACCTTTTTGCACCCGTTGATTACGGCCTCTAGCAATAACCTCACCCCCACGGGCTAACACAGATCCAATCGGACAACCGCCCTCGTTGTACCCGGCCAATGCCTCCTCATAGGCAATATGGAGTAGCCTTGTGTCTTCAGGGATCATCGTATCAGGTTCCTTTCGTCAGGATTGGTCCATCGTAATAAGGTATGCTTTCGATACTTGGAAACCAAATTTCATCTTTTTGAAGCTTATCCATATGATCGGCAATTTCATCCAATGTTGCAAACCAAACATCTTTTTCGTATTTCGTTTTTTTGATCCACGCTTCTACTTGCCGCCACCTTGCAAGTCGACCTGTCAAAAAAGGGTGAATGATTAACATAAAAAAGCCGCCAGCATCATACTGCGCCTCAAACTCCTCCCAGAACCCAGCCAGTCCCTGAGACGGACCCCGTACCGGCATCATGTAGCCAATTTCGTCGTAGTGTGCGAACTGTGGCCAATCATCTGTGCCCCAATGCACTGGCATTTCATAAAGTGACCCTTTGGTTGTTTGAACTTGATAGGGTATATCATCGGCCATCATAGAACTGTCGTAACGCATGTTGTGTTCGATCATAAGATCAATCACTTCATTGGTGATGTTGTAGACTGGTGCACGGTATCCACTGGGCTTTTGCCCACATATACGCTTGTGAACTTCAAGTGTTCGTTCGAACCACTCCCTTTGGTTGCCGCGAGTTTTAATTGGGTCTTCGTGCAAGTACCCATGATGCCCAATTTCATGCCCAGCCTTTAATATCGACTCAGCCACATCCGGATAGGTTTCTAAACACCAGCCAGGTATAAAAAATGACTGTTTTAGTTCCAATCGTTGATAAGTGTCGAGTATGCGGGGAAGCGCCACTAACGGGCCATATCGCCCCATTGAAATGGGATATAATCGGTCCTCGCTGTCTTCGGGCTTGGCGATATGGATCAGGCTGTCTGCGTCTATATCAAATGTAATTGCAACCGCACATTTAGCACCATTTGGCCAAGGGATTGGATTTCTTATCATATGGTGATCCTACATTTCTGCTAAAAGGTGGGCGCTTGCAGGATCCCAGCTCAACCAAATGAATTTACTTGCCTGTAAATCAAATTTGGAAAGTTCGCGTTCCTGCATCTGCACCTTGAACTCCTGTTCATTTTTATCTTCGAGAAAGAGCGTGACCATCGAACCTACAAATTCTTCAGAAATGAGCTTGCATCGCACAATATTTTTAGCCTCTGGTTCCTCACAGGAGAGATGGACTAAATCTGCTGAAATAACAAAAGTTGCATCTTGCCCTTTGAACAAGATTTGGCCTTCAGTTTTAAGTAAAAACAAACCAGAGGGCGTTTCAATTTGGGCAGCCTTTTTGCTGATCTTCAAAACAGTCCCAGACAAAATATTGTTGCGTCCTACGAACTCCGCTACGAACCGATTCCGTGGGGCGCGATAGATATCTTTTGGGGTTCCAACTTGTTCAATTTTGCCGTTGCCCATGATGACAACGCGATCCGCCATCGCGAAAGCCTCTGATTGGGAGTGCGTCACATAAACAAAGGTGATGCCCAATTCTTTTTGTAGTTGCACTAGGACGGCTTGCATACGAATGACTAGATGCGCGTCAAGAGCCGATAAGGGTTCATCTAACAATAGAATCTTGGGCTCTAAAACCAAAGAACGCGCTAACGCCACTCGTTGTTTCTGTCCACCGGATAGAGTGGAAACATTTCGATTTTCAAATGCAAGGATATCAAGCTTTTCAAGCCAAGTTATTGCGCGCTTCCTACGTTCCTGTTTGTTGACACCTCGCATTTTTAGGCCAAACTCAACATTCTCACGTGCAGTCAAGAATGGGAAAAGTGCTAGGGATTGCCATACCAGCGGCGTGTCGCGTTTATGAGGCTCAACATCGTTAATCACTTGGCCGTTCATACGGATCTCACCAATAGATGGTGTTTCCAGCCCAGCCAGCATCCTCAATGTGGTGGTCTTACCACAGCCAGATGGCCCCATGATTGCTAAAAATTCACCTTCAAAAATCTCAAGATTAATTTCTTTTACAGCTACAAATTTCGCAAAATGCTTTTGGACCTTTTTTAAGACAACAAGAGGTTCCGACATGCTTAGGTGCCTTTCATTTGGCGACTTAAAAAGAAAACTTGAGCCAAAATGACAAGTGTCATGGAAATTAGGAACACAAAACTACCAATGGCATTCACTTGCGGGTCAATATTGCCCTGAACAATTTCAAGGATCATCACTGGAAGTGTTTTGTTTAGCCCAGATACAAACCAAGATACCGCAAATTCATCAAAAGAAACAGCCGCAGACAAACATAGGGCAGATATTATTGAGGGTTTGCAAAACGGAATAATAACGTGGCGCATGGTCGCCCATTCTGTGCCGCCAAGGTTCCAAGACGCGGATTCTAGATCGGGATCCATTTGGTTTAATCGCAATCGAATAACAGCCATAGCAAACGGCGCGCACAAAACACTATGGGCGAGGATGATGGACCAAAGCTGCCCCGACATCCCAATCTTTGACAGCCAAGCCAACATTGCCAAAGCCATAATAATCAATGGAATAGTGGGCGGTAGTAGGATCAGGGCGAGGTAGGGGCCTTTGAATTTGAAATTGTACCGATAATCGGAATACGCCGTACAAAACCCAAGAATGGTTGCGATGACAGCGGTTGAGCTTGATACGATCAGACTGTTAAACGCGGCTTGCCAAATGTCAGGATCATTCAGTATTTTTACATACCACTCAGTTGAAAAATTTCCTAAAGGGATTGTTGGAAATCGTTGCGAGTTGAACGAAAAGATAACGCTAAAGAAGATGGGTGCGAATACGAATACAAAGACCAGTAATACGTAAACGGACAGAGTGAAATTTAGGGTACGATTGCTTTTCATCTGCTTGTTTTTTTACGATATGCAACCGCAATTCCAGTGAAAGCCACAGTGAAAAGTGTGGCCATCATAAAAATCGCAACCACTGCGGCACGTGGCCACTGCTGCCCAGACTTCGTGGTATCTAAAATTAGGATGGGCAGCGTTGGCTCCTGTGACCCACCTAAATAAAAAGGTGCCACAAAATCCCCAAACGATAGTATGAAGCAAAAGATTGCCGCTACAATTAAACCAGTTTTTGATAAAGGGATAATTACACGCCAAATTGTGGCAAACGGTTTACATCCCAAATTCCTCGCGGCCTCGATTAAAGTTTTGTCGATGTTAGCCATTGTTACGGTCTGTAGGATCACAACTAATGGTAGGGTCAGAGTCATGTAGCCTACTAACGTTCCAAAATTCGTATTCAACATCGTGTATGGTCCGAGACCAAGATAGGATAAAAAGGCATTAACAACACCTTTTTCTGACAGGATCACAAACCACGAAAATGTCCTGACCAAATAGCTAGTAAAAAATGGAATGATCAAAAGAAAAATTGCCCAGCGGCGCACAGTTTCGTTGGCTTTGAAGGCAAGAGCGAATGCGGCGGGAAAGGCCAAACACATTGCCAAAGTAGTTGAAGCGCTTGCTATCAAAATAGTGTAAAAATAACTGTCCCAAAAGTAGCTTTTCGACATCATTTTTGACCAATTCACGAATTCAAACGCTTCGGTCATGCGATAGTTCTTCACAAGAAAGAACGACATTGCAATCATGAAAATTACAGGGCCAACAAAGAAAAACATTTGCCAAACAATGATCGGCAGACGCCATGTCAGCGCATAGATATCGATCTTTCGGGCAAGTTTAGAGGTCATCAAATTATTGGCTCCAAAATGAACGGGCGGAATATGTTCCCGCCCGCCTCTGTAAGACCTGCTTTATCAGGAGTTTTTATACTCTGACCAATAGTCGTTCCAATCTTCCAAGGACTGCTGTTTTGGAATGTCACGATAGTGGATGCGCCCCTCGTTTATCAGTGTAATTGGGTCATTGGACATGCCACCCATCTGGTGTGAACGCATGGCTTCTTTTGGGTCTGCCTCAATCAGTGCAGCACGGCCTCCTTTTGTAACACAGAACCCTGGATAAGCTGCCATTTGTGCAGATTTTACCTGGCCGGCTGGTGACAACATATACTGAATAAATTTGTTGACGATTTCTGCTTTATCACTGCCTTTCCCGATGGAATAGCTTTCTGTGAACTGAATACCCCCTTCCTTTGGAATAACAGAGCCTACAGGTGCGCCATCTTTTTCAAGAACTCCGGTGATCCAGTCTCCAATACCACACATTGC
>DLZA01000340.1 GCA_003447515.1 Paracoccaceae bacterium | reverse complement strand
GTGGCTGTACGTGCGCTCGACCGCGTTTTACGTTCCATGCACATCTGGGTTCCGAACTGGTACAAGGGAAGCCACAACATCGCTTATTGGGATGTATTTGGACGACCCAAAACCAAACCTCGCTTTTCGCGCGGTGTGATTGGTACATGGTGGCTTGAACAAGAGAAGTTGGATACACTGAAAGCAAAAGGCGCACTTCGCTAGATGAGCTCATATGTTTTCAGAAGATTGTGGTTGATGATCCCAACGTTGGTCGGCATCATGCTGATCAACTTCACCCTCATTCAATTCGTGCCGGGCGGACCAATTGAGCGGATCATTTCGCAAATCGAAGACAGTTCCAGCGCTACGGACCGCATTACAGGCGCAGGCTCAGAGGTGCAATCTGGCGGTGAAAACTCACTCTATGAAGGCGCACGCGGTCTCCCACCCGACCTAATTGCGGACCTTGAAAAACAATTCAATCTCGATAAGCCCGCCTATCAAAGGTTCCTATTGATGATGGGAGACTACTTTCGCTTCGATTTTGGCGAAAGCTATTTTCGCTCCATAAGCGTCATCGACTTGATCAAGGAAAAACTTCCAGTGTCGATTACTCTTGGCGTTTGGTCCACATTCTTTGCCTACCTGATTTCTATCCCACTCGGCATTCGCAAAGCAGTGAAAGACGGCACTAGCTTTGACACGTGGTCATCTGGAATCATCATCGCTGCTTATGCCATCCCAGGCTTCTTATTTGCAATACTATTGGTGGTCGTATTCGCTGGCGGCTCCTTCTTTCAGTTATTTCCAAACCGGGGTCTATATTCTGATAATTTTGAAATGCTGAGCACCATCGGCAAAATCAAGGACTATCTCTGGCATATCGTCCTTCCGGTTACAGCATCGACCATTGGAGCGTTCGCCACGCTAACCCTACTGACAAAAAATTCCTTTTTAGATGAAATTAGAAAACAATACGTTTTAACCGCCCGCGCTAAAGGCCTTAAGGAAAATTCCATTTTCTATGGCCACGTTTTCCGGAACGCGATGCTCATTATTATCGCAGGCTTCCCTGCAGCGTTTATTGGTGTTTTCTTCCAATCTTCATTGATCATTGAAATTGTCTTTACGTTAGATGGTCTCGGTTTATTAGGTTTTGAAGCAGCACTTGATCGGGATTATTCCGTATTTTTTGGTACTCTATTTATTTTTGGTTTAATTGGTCTCGCCGTCAGCCTCGTATCCGACCTAATGTATGTCCTCGTTGACCCACGCATCGACTTTGAAAGCCGCGAAACATGATCTTCAGATCATCAATTGCACGCCGCCGCCTCGAGAACTTCAATGCAAATCGCCGTGCAGTCTGGTCTCTTTGGATCTTCAGCATCACCTTTATAGTCTGCCTTTTTGCAGAATTTGTGGCAAACGACAAACCCTTGCTGATAGCCTTTAAAGGCGAACTCTACACACCCGCACTCAATTTTTACCCCGAAACCACGTTCGGTGGTGATTTTGAGACAGAACCAGAATACTCAGACCCAGTAGTGAAATGTTTGATAAAAACAGGCGGATTGGAGGATTGCTTCGATACCCCCGAAGACGTGATGACTGCGCTCAACGAAGGTTCGTTCGATACATCAACGGACGGATATCACAAAGGCTGGCTCCTATTAGCACCAATCCCCTACAGCTTTAACACTATTAACTACGACGTTGAAACCGCGCCTTCCCAACCAAACGCTAAACACTGGTTTGGCACAGACGATCAAACCCGCGATGTGCTTGCACGTGTCATTTATGGCTTTCGTATTTCCACAGTATTTGCGCTGATCGTGGTGGTATTTTCATCTTTAATTGGCATTACAGCAGGAGCTGTCATGGGCTATTTTGGCGGTTGGGTAGACCTTTTTTTCCAACGTATACTGGAAATTTGGTCCTCCACCCCAATGCTTTATATTATTATCATTATGTCAGCGATTTTCACCATGAATTTCGTCCTATTAAACATACTTATTATTCTATTTAGTTGGATGGGCCTTGTTGGTTTGGTACGTGCTGAATTCCTTCGCGCACGGAATTTTGAATACGTCCGCGCGGCCCGTGCGCTAGGTGTACCAGACTGGAAAATAATCGTCCGCCACCTTTTGCCAAACGCAATGGTCGCCACAATCACTTTCCTACCATTCCAAATCACCGGCGCAATCGGTGCACTAACGGGATTGGATTTTCTTGGCTTCGGCCTTCCGCCCTCCTACCCATCGCTTGGCGAGCTAGCCCTCCAAGCTCGTAACAACCTTGAAGCTCCATGGCTTGCCTTTGCAGCCTTCTTTAGTATCTCTATCATGTTGTCACTTTTGGTGTTTATTTTTGAAGGCGTACGCGATGCGTTCGATCCAAGGAAAACGTTCAAATGACAGAAGTGTTGAACATCAAAGACCTTTCAATCGCGTTCGGTGATGCACCACCTGCTGTGGACGGCGTCAGCTTTACAGTGAATGCAGGCGAAACCGTAGCACTCGTTGGGGAGAGTGGATCAGGCAAATCAGTCACTGCTCTATCAACCGTGAAACTCTTGCCCGATAGCGCAGACATTTCTGGCTCCATCACCTACTGCAATCGCGAAATGGTCAATGCAGACAATGACACTCTACGAGCAGTACGAGGCAACGACATCAGCTTCATCTTTCAAGAACCAATGACTTCCCTCAACCCACTACACACCATCGAAAAACAACTCACAGAAGGGCTGGCGTTGCACCAAACCGCC
>DLZA01000339.1 GCA_003447515.1 Paracoccaceae bacterium | reverse complement strand
TTGATTAGCCCAGATGGGGGGGATTTTTCGATTAAGTTGGAGGATCAGGTTTTGATCACCGAGGATGGGTATGAAAACCTTACAAAGTATCCCTTTGATCCCGTTTTATTGGGAGATTAAAAAATAAAAAAGGCACTACTACGGAGCACCCTTTTGGAAGCTTTTTGTGAATTAACTCGCTGTTGCTGGCTCGTCCACTGTATCTGCGTAAACGATCAGAGGTTCTGAATCGCGGCGCACTGCTTCTTCGTTTACAACAACTTCAGCAACATTTTCCAAACCAGGAAGTTCGAACATCGTGTTGAGCAAGATATCCTCCATGATAGAGCGTAGCCCGCGCGCGCCTGTTTTGCGCTCAATAGCGCGCTTAGCGATCGCTGTTAGGGCATCATCTGTGAATTTCAGATGCGCATCTTCCAGCTCGAAGAGGCGTTGGTACTGTTTGACCAATGCATTCTTTGGCTCTGATAGGATTGTTACCAGCGCGTCTTCGTCCAAATCTGTCAATGTCGCGATGACAGGCAATCGGCCCACAAATTCTGGGATTAAACCAAATTTCAACAAATCCTCTGGTTCAAGATCTGTAAACATTTCACCCACGCCACGACTATCTTCTTCTTGTACATCCGCACCAAAGCCAATTCCCGACCCCTTGCCTCGTTGGCCAATAATTTTTTCGAGACCGGCAAATGCACCGCCGCAAATGAATAGAATATTTGTCGTATCTACTTGCAGAAATTCCTGTTGTGGATGCTTACGCCCGCCCTGTGGTGGAACAGATGCAACTGTGCCCTCCATAATTTTGAGTAATGCTTGTTGCACACCTTCTCCGCTAACATCACGTGTGATGGATGGGTTGTCGGACTTGCGGGTGATCTTATCAACTTCGTCAATATACACGATGCCACGCTGCGCCCGCTCGACGTTGTACTCAGAAGCTTGGAGCAATTTTAAGATGATGTTTTCTACATCTTCGCCAACGTAACCAGCCTCTGTCAGTGTCGTGGCATCGGCCATGGTGAATGGCACATCGAGGATGCGTGCCAATGTCTGCGCGAGCAATGTCTTTCCGCACCCAGTTGGGCCAATTAACATAATGTTAGACTTTGCCAACTCGATTTCAGAGTCTTTTTCAGCGTGGTTAAGGCGTTTGTAGTGGTTGTGTACCGCCACGGACAACACACGCTTAGCCACTGCCTGACCTATAACATAATCGTCCAACACCGCACAAATCTCCTTAGGTGTTGGAACTCCGTCGTCTGATTTCACGAGACCAGACTTCGCCTCTTCACGGATGATATCCATGCACAACTCGACGCACTCGTCGCAGATAAAGACTGTTGGCCCGGCGATAAGTTTGCGCACTTCATGCTGACTCTTGCCGCAAAATGAACAATACAGTGTATTTTTTGCATCGCCATTGCTTGAATTAGCCATTTAACTTCTCCGCTCTCTTGTTTGCCTATTCCCACACAATGAATGCTGACCGGTGTAGGAGCGCCGCTTATTTTTTACCGTATGGCAGAAATAATCTGGGTACAATGCTAATGTGTTTACGACTTGTAGCACTTAAATCTCACAAAATTTGATCTACTATCAAACAACTAAAGACCCTTTTACCCGCTAGTAGCTTAACAGGTTTTTTACTTATGGTTCTTCCGATGTTTGTTCGCGATTTTGTACAATTTCGTCTATCAAACCCCATTCCTTCGCCTCATCAGCAGTCATAAAGTTATCACGATCAAGTGCCTTTTCGACATTTTTAATATCTTGCCCACAGTGCTTTACGTATATTTTGTTAAGCCGATCTTTTAACTCGAGTATTTCTTTCGCGTGCAGCGCTATATCTGATGCTTGGCCTTGGAATCCGCCTGAGGGCTGATGGACCATGATCCGCGAATTTGGTAAGCTGAACCTCATTCCAGGTTCGCCAGCAGCCATCAACAATGAGCCCATGGATGCTGCCTGCCCCACGCACAGAGTGGACACTTTCGGACGAATATATTGCATTGTGTCATAGATAGAAAGGCCTGAGGTCACTACGCCGCCCGGACTATTGATATACATCGATATATCTTTGGCAGGGTTCTCAGCCTCTAGGAACAACAGTTGGGCGACAATAAGAGTGGACATACCGTCGTGGACTGGGCCAGAAACGAAAATAATTCGCTCTTTTAAAAGACGTGAAAAAATATCGTATGCCCGTTCACCGCGTGACGTTTGTTCAACGACCATCGGGACGAGCGTATTTGCGTAAACTTCGAGTGGGTCTCTCATGTGTGTCCCTATTGTTGTAGTAAAATTTATTCTATCTCAATAATAGTTTGCTACTATTGGGGCTTCAAGGTGCGAATTAGCAGGTTTATGATTCATTTAGTTCAGTAATGAAGAGGGGCGCCCTAACTTGGACACCCCTGTTCATTATCATTTGTTGAGCCTAGGAGTCCTTTTCAAGGTCTTCGACAGCTTTTTGCAACTTTTCTTTCGTCGTAGACTTTTCCTTCACCTCTGCTAGCTCAATGATGTAATCTACAACTTTATCCTCAAAAATTGGTGCTCTCATTTGTTGCTGCATCTGTTCGTTTTTTTGGAGAAATTCAAAGAACTGACGCTCTTGACCTGGGTATTGTTGAGCCTGCTGCATGGCGGCCTGCTGAATCTCTGCATCAGTGACAGTAATCTCTTGCTGCTGACCAATTTCAGCTAGCAAAAGCCCCAAGCGCACGCGACGCTCAGCTAAGTCAGTGTGTTCTTGAGTTGTCTCAATTTCTGGATGATCGTGTCCTTGAACTTCTGGATTGTCTTCGTGCCAGAGTTGATGCGCAATGGAGTTCGCCTCATTTTCAACTAGAGTTGGTGGAAGTTCAAATGTTACTAATTTAGCCAACTCGTCCATCAATTTGCGCTTCATTACCATGCGTGCAGCGCCGCTATACTCTTCTTGTAACCGCTCTGTGATCTTGCTTTTTAAATCAGCCAAATTTTCCGCACCGAAGTTCGTCGCTAAATCATCGTTAATTTCGGCTGGTGATGGGGCTTTGACTTCGTTTACCTGACATTCGAATACAGCGTCTTTACCGGCCAAGTTTTCAGCCTGGTAATCAGCTGGGAAGGTCACTTTCACTTCCACGGCATCATTCGCTTTTGCGCCGATGAGTTGTTCTTCAAAACCAGGGATAAAAGAGTTTGATCCAATAACGAGTGGATAGTCGTCGGCTTGGCCGCCTTCAAAAGGTTCACCATCTACTTTTCCGAGGAAATTGATTACAACTTGATCGCCATTTTTGGCTTTTGAGCCTTTCCTTCG
>DLZA01000361.1 GCA_003447515.1 Paracoccaceae bacterium | reverse complement strand
GATGACTTGGTAGCCAAACATGGTCAATCGCTCAATCCATCACAGCTGGTTACTGTCGATGGCAAGGTAATGGCCATTGCTTTTATGGCAAATGCTCAGCACCTCTTCTACCGTGCTGATATTTTGAGCAAAGCGGGTGTCGCAGCTCCAACAACATACGAAGAAGTTTTAGCTGCTGCGGAAGCAATCAAAGCTGCTGGACTGATGGAACATCCTTTCGCGATAAACACGAAAGCGGGATGGAATTTGGGCGAGGAATTCGTCAACATGTACATGGGTTCCGGGGGCGAGTTCTTCAAAGCAGGTACTGCTGAAATAAGTGTGAACAACGATCATGGAATTGCCACACTTAACATGTTGAAATCATTGGTTAGCTATTCAAATCCAGACTTTCTTACATTTGATAGCAACGCGACGCAGGCTTTGTGGGAATCTGGTGATCTTGCCATGGCGACTATGTGGGGCACACGCGGGGCCGCCATTCTTGATAATGAAGGATCAACTGAGACGGTTGTGAGCGGCACTGTCTTGTCTGGTGCGCCAACCTGGGGTGGTGGTTCAACACCTGCAACAACCCTTTGGTGGGACGGCTTTACAATTGCGGCAAATGCAAGTGATGCAGATGCTGAAGCAAGCTTTCAAGCACTCATGAATGGCATTGGAAAAGACGTAATCACTGCAAATAATGACAAAGCTGTGTGGTTGGGTGAAGGTTACACGCCCGGCGCCACATCAGCTGGTGTTGCTGCGTCAGCTAGCAGTGGTGCAAATCCTTATCCAATGCTGCCTTTCATGGGCTTGCTTCATGGTGCAGCCGGCGCTGAATTAGCTGACTTCCTGCAAGGTAATGAAACTGCAGAGCAAGCGCTCTCTGACATGGAAGCCGCATACACGGCCTCCGCAAAAGAAAAAGGCTTTCTGAAATAAGCTCAGAACACCATTAGCCGAAGGGCGCATTCGCCCTTCGGTACATCTCGGACTCACACAAGAGACCCCTATGACGCATCGATCATTTCTTTGGTTTATTTTCCCATCGTTGGCGGCGATGGTGCTTTTTATTGCCATGCCAATTGTGTCTGTCTTTTTGCAATCTTTGCACGTTGAGCATCCACAAGTCCTCATCCAGACTGAAAATTGTGGCCCTTTTGGCTGCAAGCAAACAACTACCGTAGATTCTGAGGCAACCGCTGCATTAAAAAGTGAAAAGCCTTTGGGGCAATTCAATGGTCTCGATACATATACAAATCGCAACCACTTGGCATTTACAGAGGTGTCAAATGCATGGGCTACAAGCGATAGCATTGGAAATTTCATCTCAAAATTAATGAATTTGCCCTTTTACAGGGCTCTTGCGTTTACACTTACCTACACGTTTATAGTAACACCCTTTGTAATTGTTTTAGGTTTGATGATTGCTCTTGGTGTTAACCGTCTGCCCAAACTATTTAAAGGACCAACAATTTTTGTTTCGCTTTTACCGATGATTGTTACTCCATTAATTGGATCTTTGATTTTGTTTTGGATGATTGATGCGGAGGGTATCTTAGGCGCTGCACTTCAACGCATTTTCGACGACAATAGTCTGTCACTTAAGGCGTCACCCTCTCTGACCTGGATAATGCTAATAATTTACGGAATTTGGCATTCAGCTCCTTTCGCATTTATTGTTTTCTATGCTGGCCTCCAAACGGTCCCCAAGGACACACTCGAGGCAGCAATGATAGATGGCGCGAGCCGTTGGCAGCGGGTTCGTTATGTCGTGGTCCCTTACATGGCACCCTTGGTGACATTTATTCTGTTAATGCAATTAATGGATAATTTTCGTGTCTTTGAACCAATTGTTGGGTTTTCGGCCGAGGCGAGCGCGACATCTCTAAGTTGGATTATTTTTAACGATCTGCGTGGGGGAGCTGATCCTTTGTTTGGGTCAGCAGCTACCACTTCAATGCTTACGATTTTAGGAGTGCTTGTTTTATTAACGCCAGTACTGATTAGGACCTGGCGCACCTCATATCGTAAAATGGTTTAGAGTATATTATGTCAAAGGCATCTGAAAAACGGTCTCCTGCACTAGCCATTTGTGCAACAGGGTTTGTCATCGCGTGGGTCGTAGTCGCCTCCATGCCCTTTCTTTGGACGCTTTGGGGATCTTTCAAAGTTCAAGGTGATTTTTTTTCAAAGGCTGATTGGACAAATGCAATTTTTGGCATTCGAACAACTGTTGAGACTGGTGGGCCATATACAGGCAATGGATACTATGGCGCATGGGTTGAGCAAGAATTTTGGCAAGCAGCAATTAATTCAGGTATTGTTGTTGCCGCGACTGTCATCATATCTTTGACACTTGGAGCCTTGGGTGGATATGCTCTCGCCCGCTCTGGTTTTAGGTATGCTTTCTGGCTTTTGATGACAGCTTTGGTCTTTCGAGCCATGCCACATATTACTCTTGTTTCAGGGTATCTATTGCCATTTTTTGAGTGGAACCTCTGGGGTCATTTACCAACAACCATCATTGTTCTGGTAGCAATAAATCAACCTTTTACACTTTGGATGTTACATTCATTTTTTCTCAATATCCCGAAGGATATGGATGAAAGTGCTATGGTAGACGGCTGCACCCGTTTTCAAGCGTTCTGGCATGTAATCATACCTGTGATGTGGCCCGGTGTAATTACTACTGGACTATTTTCATTTTTGTTAGCCTATAACGATTTTGCGGTAACTTCGATGCTATTGAGCCAAGATAACCAAACGATGGTTCCTAGAATATCCAGTTTCCTTGGTACAACGCAAGTTGAAGGAAATGTTATGTTCGCAGTTGCTGCGGTGGTTTCTGCAACAGCACCATTGTTTTTCCTAGTGCTATTCTTCCAACGTCAAATTGTAAGTGGATTAACCGCTGGGGCAGTCAAAGGATGATTTATCCAATAAGATCAAACATGGCTTTGCAGTGCGCTAATCAGCGTGGTGTGGACAGCCGAGAAATCTCCAATTGAGTTTTGTGCTGAGTACCTACTCTCAAAAGGTACTCTAATTAGATGAAAGAAAATTATGACGATTACACATCTTAAACGAGGAAAACCAGAAGCCGACCGCGCCGAAGATGATGCAAAGACAGCTTCAATTGTGTCCGGAACTCTTAAAGATATAGAACAACGCGGCGATGCTGCAGTGCGTGATCTCGCTAAAAAATTTGATAACTATGACCGTGAAAGCTATCGTTTAAGTGATGATGATATAGCCGCTATCATAGCGAAAGTTTCTGCTGAGGACATGGCAGATATTCAGTTTGCGCAGGAACAAGTCCGTAATTTCGCTCAAGCACAGCGAGATAGTATGCTCGACATCGAAATCGAACCTCTGCCAGGCGTTATTCTGGGGCATAAAAATATTGCTGTACAATCAGTCGGTTGCTATGTTCCAGGTGGTAAGTTTCCAATGGTTGCCTCGGCACATATGTCAGTCCTGACAGCTTCAGTTGCCGGGGTTCCTCGCATTGTAGCGTGTACTCCCCCTTTTAATGGTGAACCTAATCCTGCAGTGATCGCTGCGATGCATCTGGGTGGAGCGCACGAAATATACGTTTTGGGTGGTATTCAGGCTGTTGGTGCAATGGCAATTGGCACCGAAACCATCGACCCTGTTCACTTACTTGTAGGGCCCGGAAACGCGTTTGTGGCCGAAGCCAAACGTCAACTCTTTGGCCGTGTGGGCATCGACCTGTTTGCGGGTCCAACCGAAACAATGGTAATTGCAGATGATACAGTCGACGCTGAGCTATGTGCGACTGACTTACTAGGACAAGCTGAGCACGGCTACAATTCACCAGCCGTTCTACTGACTAATTCGCGCAAACTCGCGGAGGAAACCATGCTTGAAATTAAGCGGCTCTTACAGATTCTACCGACTGCCCCAACTGCAAGTGTCAGCTGGGAAGAGTATGGTGAAGTTATCCTGTGTGACACTTACGAGGAGATGTTGGCTGTTGCCGATGACATCGCATCTGAACATGTACAGGTAATGACAGACAGAGATGATTGGTTTTTAAATAATATGACTTGTTATGGCGCACTTTTTCTCGGTGCACGCACTAATGTCTCAAATGGTGACAAAGTAATCGGTACCAATCATACATTACCCACAAAGAAGGCCGGTCGATATACAGGTGGTCTTTGGGTTGGTAAATTTCTAAAAACTCACAGTTATCAAAAAATAACTAGTGACGAAGCTGCAACCATGATTGGTGAGTACGGGTCTCGCCTCTGTATGCTTGAAGGTTTCGTTGGACACGCAGAACAATGTAACGTCCGAGTACGGCGCTACGGTGGCATAAATGTACCCTATGGCGAGGCAGCACCAAGAAAATAGACTGTGTAATTTTTCGAGATATTAATGGGCTGTTTCCTTTAAAGAGGAAATGATTAGGACAAGTCAAAGCATGAGTAATGTAGCATCAAAATGTAAAGCCCAGACCGCGTCCTTAAGAAGTGCCATGGCAGACTTTGACGATGTTGCAGTGCGCCGCGCACTAGAAAATATTTTCTCCAATGATGCAAAAATCTCAATGTGCCATCCATTTGGCGAATTAAGTGGACCCAATGATTTTTATGAAGGAGTCTACAGACAACTCTTAAACGCTATTCAGGATCTCGAACGTCGTGAGTTAATCGTGCTGGCAGGTACTACACCTGAAGGTCAAGACTGGGTCGGTATGATGGGTAACTATATGGGTACCTTTACAAGCCCATTTCTCGACATTCCTCCAACCGGTCATCTTGTCCATATGCGGTTTCATGAATTCTACCGGTTGGAAAGTGGAAGAGTTACCGAGGTGCAAGCAATTTGGGATATTCCCGAGCTAATGATGCAGGCTAATGCTTGGCCCTTAGCTCCTCAGTTAGGCAAATTCATGGCAACGCCTGGACCAATGACCCAGGATGGTCTTACAGCAACCGGCGATGGCATTTTAACAATGAATCACGTCATTAGGATGTTAACGGATCTTTGCAAATTTCCCAGTAATCCAGATCCAAAAATTATGAATCTTGAACACTACTGGCATCCCAAAAACAACTGGTATGGGCCGGCAGGTATTGGCACCAACCGCGGTATTGACGGATTCCGGCATTGGCATCAAATCCCGTTTTTGCGTGGGATGCCAGATCGAAAATTGGACGCAATGGGGAATTTGCAATCACATTGGGTTGCTGAGGGTAACTATGTTTGTGAAACAGGTTGGCCAAATATGCGGCTAACACTTTCAAATGACGGTTGGATGGGCATTGCTCCATCAGGAAAAGAAGTATTTCTTAGATCACTAGATTTTTGGCGTGTTGAAGATAGGAAAATACGGGAAAATTGGGTGTTGGTTGATCTGCTCGACCTCTATCAACAAGTCGATGTTGACGTCTTCGCTCGGTTAAAGGAATTCAATAAAGCGCGCAACTTAGGGCACATTTTAATTCCCCCTGGAGTTCCAAAATGATAATTACCAAAAGCCCTGCATTAAGCCTGAATGGCAAAAGCGCTACAATTACTGGCACATCGTCTGGTATCGGACTCTTTTATGCTATGTCGTTAAGAAGGCATAGCACCGCTGCGTTCTTAGCCGCAAAAGCGAATAAATTGGTCATTGAATCAGCTCTCAAGATCAGCGGCGATTGGACTGCTGAATGAGTAAAAACCGCGTCACATCACAAGAAGTCGCCAAACGTGCGGGCGTGAGCCAATCTGCAGTGTCACGTACCTTCACAACCGGTGCGTCTGCATCCAAGAAAACTGTTGAGAAAGTGCGAAAAGCTGCTGCAGAACTAGGGTATCGCCCCAACGTTCTGGCTCGTGCAATGGTTTCGGGAAAAAGTAGGATGATAGGCGTAGTAGTGGCATATCTCGAAAACCAGTTCTACCCAGAAGCGTTGGAAAAACTATCCAATGAATTACAAAAATGCGGCTATCATGTACTGATTTTTATGGCCAAGCAGACAGCTGGTCATATTGATGCAGTTGTCGAGGAAATCCTTGATTATCAGGTGGATGGCATAATCGCAGCTTCCGTCGCAATGTCATCTGATCTGTCTGAAAAATGTTGGGCAGCTGGCGTGCCAATGGTACTCTTCAATCGTAGCCAAGATGATCCTAATATGTCGGCTGTGACTTCTGATAATTTTTCTGGTGGCCGTAAAGTTGCTGAGTTTTTATTAGCCGCTGGACATAAAAAAATTGGTCATATTGCAGGCTGGCAGGGCGCATCAACGCAGCGTGATCGCGAAGCGGGTTTCATATCCGCCTTAGCAGACGCAGGAGTCACGTTAAAAGCCCAGGCCAAAGGTGAGTTTGAAATGGAGAAAGCGGCTGAAGCCACTCGTGAGATGTTTGCCCATGATCCACCAGAAGCAGTTTTCGTTGCGAATGACCATATGGCGCTAGCAGTACTTGACACACTACGCTTTGAACTCGGCTTCAGGGTCCCAGAGGATGTGTCAGTTGTTGGATATGACGATGTTCCTGCGGCTAGCTGGCCCGCCTATAACCTAACGACCGTGCGTCAACCTGCTAATCGCATGGTTAAAAACACAGTCAAGATCTTGCTAGATCAAATCGAAAACAATGCCGGAGAGCCTCGCCGCATAGCGATTGACGGGCCTCTCATTGTACGCGGAACTGCCAAAATTCCAGAAGGATGGACCACATGAAATTGAACAACATGAAAGGGTTTGATCCTAAGTTTGCCGATTTTCCTGATTATATCTTAAAAATTACACAAGAAATCTGGGAAAATCGTGGTATCGCGACGTTGAACAATTACTACACAGAAAATATCCCCATGCGTTTCCCCGAAGGGGTTTTGATGGGAAATCAGCGCACCATGAACGGCACATTAGCAACCTTAGCTGAATTTCCTGACCGTGAACTGATCGGTGAAGATGTGATTTGGTCAGGCAATGAAAATGACGGATTTCTCTCTTCACATCGTTTGTTAACAATGGGCACGCACAAGGGTAACGGGTATTTCGGCCGAGCAACAGGCAAACGCTTTGTCATTCGCGCGATTGCTGATTGCGCAGCGATCAACAATCAGATCAATGATGAATGGTTAATACGTGACACCGCGGGCATCGTTTTGCAACTGGGAATGAAACCCAAAAGATTTACGCGCAATTTAATTGAGCGCGAAGGTGGCCCTGAGAATTGCGTCAAACCGTTTTGCCCTGAAATTGACGTCAAGGGTCCCTACCAAGGCAGTGGTAACGACAATGAATGGGGGCAACGAATGTCTGACATCCTGACCCGTATGATGGATAAAGACTTCGCAGTGATCCGCGCAGAATACGACCGTGCAGTACAGACAGAACACCCGGCATCAAAGACAGTGCACTCATGGGCCGACACGGAACATCTCTGGATGGGTCTACGGGCATCTTTCCCAAATGCAATTTTCAAAATTGAACACCAGATAGGTCGAGAGGACTCAATGTTGTCACCCCGCGCAGCTGTCCGCTGGAGCTTGCGTGGCAAACATGATGGCTGGGGCATGTTTGGACAGCCAACAGATGCTAACATCTATGTGATGGGCTTTACACATGCCGAATTTGGCCCGCTCGGATTGCGACGTGAATGGACGCTGTTCGATCACGTGTCGATCTGGAAACAAATCATGATGCAGACAGGTTAATTACAAATGAAGGCTAACAAATCACAACTAAGCTTTTCTCAAGGGATACTCAGATTTCACGCTCATTTATCATCTCTGCGGGCAAAGCATCTAAACAACCAGCCTCCAAAGTGTTGAGTTTAGAACGGACAAGCCAAATTATAATGGAGAAATAAAATGACAAATTTCCAAGATTGCATCGTTCGCTATGGTGAATTAAAGCCCTGCAAAACCGCCTTTATTGATGCCCACACCCCAGGATCTGATCAGAAGGAAAATTTTACAATTATTGGCGGTGGTGTATCCGAGAGCCCGGATCAACACGTGCATATTGCAGACCAGATCGGGTTTAACATTGGTGCAGCAGGACAACCACCCCGCGTACGTAATTCACTGCACGATCATAACACAGCCGAAGTATTTTTTGTTCTTAAGGGAAAATGGCGATTTTTTTGGGGCCGCTGGGGTAATGCAGGTGAAGTGACTCTGGAAGAAGGTGACATCTTCAACATTCCCACTGGGATTTTTCGAGGCTTTGAAAACATAGGCACAGACTACGGTATGATCATGGCCATCCTTGGAGGCGACGATGCTGGTGGCGGTGTTCATTGGGCGCCTCAAGTAATTGAGGATGCAGTTAATCACGGCTTGATCCTAGGCGAAAATGGCGTGCTGTATGACAGCAAAAAGGGGGATATTTTACCACATAACGTGAACCCAATGCCATTAATGTCTGATGAAGAGCTTGCCAGACGCGCAGAACCTCCAACCATGGACATTATTCTAAATCACGTTGCGCGCTATTGGGATATGATGGCGCTGTCTGACAACCAGCCCACCAAAGTTATTGGTGTAGATGCACTTCTTAAAGATAAGCCAGGTTTTGAGGTTGATTTCTTATCCCGCAACTCGATTACCAGTGAAATGCGCACCCATAACAAGCCGACAGTTTTAATGCCGTTTCGTGGGCACTGGAAACTGCACCTGAAAGGCAGGGAAACGATTGTAAATCCTGGCGATACCTGCCTGATAAGACCCGGTGAAGAGTACGCAATAACACCGTCAATGACAGGTGAGGCAAGCCTTTTCCGCGTTCGAACAACTAATGATCCGGCTGGATTGACAAAAACTGCAAACTAATCTCCGGGAAGAACCCAAAATGACAAAAATTAAAACAACCCATGTTGGTTCCTTGCCACGCGCACAAAATGTAGTCGATTTCATTTTTGCCCGTGAAAACGAAACCGCCTTCAATCAAAGCGATTTTGACGCGTGTATGACTTCTGCTGTGTCTAAAACTGTACGTAAACAGGTTGAGGCAGGAATTGATATTGTATCTGATGGTGAAACATCTAAAATTTCATACGCAACATACGTCAAAGACCGCTACACTGGCTTCGGTGGCGATAGCCCGCGCAACGCACCAGCTGACCTGAAAATGTTCCCCGGCTTTTTGCAGCGCCTCGCTGATGATGGTGGGACCCCACAATATGCACGGCCAATGTGTGTGGGAGAAGTAAAATCCAAAGGACAGGGCGAACTTGTAAAAGATATCTCCAACCTTAAGTCTGCAATGGCCGAACATGGAGCCAAGCATGGTTTCATGAACGCTGCTAGCCCCGGTGTGATCTCGCTTTTCCTTCAAAACGACTTTTATAAATCACGAGAAGAGTATCTTGCAGCTTTGGCGGATGCTATGAAGGAAGAATACGAGACAATTGTTGCCGCTGGTCTCGATTTACAATTAGATTGTCCTGACTTGGCTCTATCGCGGCATATGCTTTTTACCGATCTTAGCGATGACGAGTTCATTAAAGTTGCTAACATGCATGTTGAAGCACTTAATCACGCGCTTTCCAATGTGCCGGCGGAAAAAGTCCGTGTTCACATTTGTTGGGGTAATTATGAGGGACCGCATTGCTGTGATATACCAATGGCTAAGATGTTTGATACACTTATGTCGACCAAAGCAGCTTCTGTGTTATTCGAAACCTCTAATCCACGCCATGGCCACGAATGGGCTGTGTTTCGTGATCGAAAAGCCGATATCCCTGCCGACAAAATCCTTATACCCGGTGTCGTGGACACGACAACTAATTTTGTAGAGCACCCAGAACTTGTTGCACAACGGATCAGCAGATTTGTTGATATTGTTGGGGCAGAGCGGGTTATCGCAGGGTCCGACTGCGGCTTTGGCACTTTTGCGGGCTTCGGTGCAGTTGATCCTGACATTGCATATGCCAAATTGGCTGCCTTATCGGAAGGCGCTGCGCTCACAATATGACACCGCTTGTCCTGATCCCAGGAATGATGTGTGATGCACAGCTATTTGGTCCACAAATCGCGGCGTTCTCCGGACGACGTACTTTAATATGTGCGCCAATTTCTGGGCACACATCCATCGAGGATTTGGCTACGGATGTGTTGGCCAATGCTCCAGATCGTTTTGCACTTGCCGGGCTTTCAATGGGTGGCATCGTTGCGATGGAAATTATGCGCAAAGCTCCAGCACGTATTGAGCGTATTGCTTTGATGGACACAAATCCTTTGGCAGAAGACGATCAAATTAAAGCTCGCAGAATGGTACAAATGGCCAAGGTGCGCGATCAAAACCTAGCCGCGGTAATGCGCAATGAGATGAAACCACACTACCTAAGCAAATCGCCACAGCGTAGAAATATTTTAAACCTTTGCATGGAGATGGCACTTAACCTCGGGCCACATGTCTTTTTAGAGCAATCACGTGCATTAATGGACCGGCCAGACCAGTCAGACGCTCTGCCTTGCTTTGACGTACCAGCGCTTGTTTTGTGTGGGCGCGATGATAGGCTATGTCCGATATCACGACATGAACTAATGGCTGCGCTGATCCCCAATGCACGGCTCGAAATTATTAAGGGCGCAGGCCATTTACCGACTCTTGAACAACCCGAATTGACAAACGCGGCTCTGGTCCGCTGGCTGGAGGCCTGAATGAACGACACACTTTTGAAATTATTACAGCAAGTGGACACTCCAACGGTATGCAACGCAATTGAAGTTGCCGAGGGTCAACGTGGGTTTAATGCTTTTACTCGCGGAACAATGCTTGCGTCACATCCTGATGCCCCTGCAATTGTTGGCTATGCGCGCACAGCACGCATAGCAGCAGTTGCTCCACCAAAAGAGGCCCCAGATGTGATCAAGACACGCCGCATGGACTATTATCGCCACATGGCTGAAGGGCCCCAGCCCTCGGTTGCAGTAGTTGAAGATACTGATTTTCCCCACTGTATTGGCGCCTATTGGGGCGAGATAAATTCGACCGTTCATAAAGGGTTTGGCATGTCAGGTGCCCTGACCAACGGTGTAATGCGCGATCTTGGTGACGTACCAGAGGGTTTTCAGATTGTTGCAGGTTCAATCGGACCCAGTCACGGATTTGTCCATGTCAAAGAGGTGGGTATACCTGTTACAATCTTTGGGATGCAGGTAACTGATGGCGATCTAATCCATGCAGACCGGCACGGTGCTATTATTATTCCAGTACACGTTCTCCCAACCCTCGAAGCAGCAATTCACAAGCTATTGGACACCGAAAAATTGGTGCTCGATCCAGCCCGCCAAAATGGCTTTGATTTTGAAGCGTTTAAAGCCGCATGGACAGCCTTTGAGGACGCTCGAACCTGACAAGTGAATACAAGAAGACCCAAGATGCATGATTCAAATTTTGTAGACGTGTTTTGACATCAACTTACGTTTTTCTTAATTAAACGAAATCATTGATTAGAGTTCTTTAGTAGATCTGGCTTCAGCAGTGCATTGCCTCCTATGAACAATATCTTGATGCTATAGATATTAGAGCCTTTGGGATTTGCATGCTCAAAATAGTTAAGATTCGGTGAAACCTTTAAAAACAGCAAAACGACTGTGTTAGCCGACCTTTTCGTATTTAAATGTGATAAAAAGTATTAATGAATTGAAATCAAATAGAATTATTTTCTGAGACGGGGTCCACAGATCATGTTTAAGTACATTAGATTTTTTAGTGCAACGCTACTATTTTCAATTGGCTTTAATGATGTGATTGCCGCAGCTAGCTTTGACTGCAACAAAGCATCTACAGCCACCGAACATGCGATATGTGACTATCCAGAGCTATCAGCTTTAGACGACATAATGGGGGAAGCTTATAGATCAGCAAAGACTTCAGCAGACTGGCTAACACCCATAAAATTAAAAAATACGCAACGGTCGTGGATAAAGAGCCGTAATAAATGTGGACACAAATTTAATTGTCTCCGCAATTCATACGTCCAAAGATTGGAAGAGATTTCTAACGGAGTTTTTGTTCTTGAACTTGGGCGGAATTTTGCAACATTTGTTTATGAAGGAGATCCTGTTTCCAATATTTGTCCTGCTCAAACTCAGCTCAGTGACTGGGGTCAATGTGTGAGTTGGTTTCGTGGTGGACCAAGTTTTCGCGGAGTTAGTATATCTGGCACAATGGCGTTCAACTTCGATTATATCGGCGCAAACGCTCACATGTGTTCTTTAGCAGGGCGCGCTGATAAGGTTAATAAGCAATGGGTTTATCAAGATAATGTCTCAGCATGCACTCTTCGTATAGAGTTAGGACCAAATGGCCTTTCACTGAATCCTACACGACAATGCAACTCTTATTGTGGCATGAGGGCACAAGGGGCAATGGAACAAATTATTGAATACTAGATGGCTTACCGTTGAGGACGAAAGGGTGGCGTTAACAACATCAAAAACAAATAGTCGTATAGTTTAGAGTCTATGATGCTCAAAAACTTACTTCCAGATTTGAGTTTCTAAAAATAGCTGTGATGTGTTCCTTGTTAAAAAATTTGTTTCAACTTCCGAAGCACGTATAATTATTTTTACTCACAAAAAATTTTTTACTCACCTTACAGTACCCACGACAGAATTGCCCCTAACCTCAATCTCCACTGATTACTGTTGTCGCAAATGAAAGTGAGCAACGTGTTATTTGTAAATCTAACATATTTAACGGCGGTTCAGACGTTTACCATGGACCTAAATTCAATCAGAGCGGAGAATATGAGAATATTACGCTCAAATGGACGGTAAACTCAAAAAACATCATTCCCTTGTTGGTGGGAGTTCCCGCTGATACACGTGATACATCCCACTGGTTAATTGGACTTTTATTTCGATGATGTTATCACCTCAAGCAGCGGCAATAAAAGCTGGCGTAAGTCGTAAAACAATCATGAACAACATAAAAAGTTTAGAATTAGCAGCCCACCGTAATAATCAGAACCATTGGGCGATCCGGCCTAGTGATCTGGCGAACTGGATGAAAGCACGTGAAGAGCGGAGTCCCCAAGTTAGAAGTGAAAACACAAGAGACATCCCTTCTTCAATGTTCACCTCACAGCACGAACTAGACGCGCTAAGAGCACAGTTAGAGCTTAATTTCATTAAACAGAGGCTGGAAGCATCAGAGCACGATAAAGAACAATTGAAAAAAGAGGTAACTGAACTCAAAGCTGAACTTAAAAAAACCCGAGCTGACGTGAATGAAGTATGGCGGAAATTTACAGAGACATTAGCCGACTTTGCAAAACCTCACAAAAAACGTAGCCCCTTTTTGTTAACTAAAGATATGAGAGTGTATGGGGACGATGATGAAATCACGAACCTGTTTACTGATTAAGAATGAAAATTTTTTCATTCTTTAATGGAGCTCACTCATTATATGAAGCAAATCAATATTGTCCCGAGGCGCCAGCTTTTAGTTCAAAACCTTTCAGGGTCGTAAACTGTCTCTCGGCTCAATTTGACGACATAGAGAGTTTTATTTGAGTCTCTTATTTGCCAAAGAATTCAAGTCAGATCATTGTTTAATCTTCCATCCACGTCCCAAAGCCACCTGCAAGTTAGCCCATTCAATCGTTGCGCTTTGCACTTCTGCAGCCAGCGCCAAACGACGGGCAGAGGTTGTTCGCTCAGCGTCAAGCAATTCGATAAGCGAAGATCTTCCAGCTTCAAAATTAGCCTTATTTAACGCCAAAGCCTTCTCACTTGATCCAACTGCAAGACGCAGTAGCGAGACTTGTCTATTCGAACGGAGCAAGCTGTGTGATTGGGTTTCTACATCCCCCACCGCAGCGCGAACTGCGGCCCGCCAGTTAAGCATAGCTTCTTCGACTACTGCGATTTGTGCGTCTCGGTTTGCCTTTAATGCAGGCTGATTGAACACCGGGAGCGAAATCGCAGGTCCAAAGCTCCAAGACTTCGGATCGTTCACCGTCAGCTTGCCTGAAAGCGTCAGGGATGGCAAAAGCTTAGCCTCTTGCACACCCAATCCCGCGACGGCAGCTGCATAAGTGCTTTCTGCAACGCGTACACTGGGGATATTACGGAGTAAATCTGCTGGTTTTCCGAGCAGACTGGTCCCTCTAGGGCTAGCTTGTGGTGCACCGCGCTGCATTTTGAGCAGGGTCGGAGCAGGGTCGGCATCCAGCACGGTAGTCATCGCAAAAACAGAACTCTCAAAATTTGAAAGATATCCTTGCAAATCTGCCTCAGCCGTAAATAGGTCCGCTTCCGTTTGCACAATTTCAAATTCTGATGCCGTGCCTGCCCGTCTTTTAGCACGCACTAATGAGAGGGTTTGCTCGCGACTGGCAACAGTTTTGCGGGTCAAGGCGGCGGCCTCTTGAGCGAAGCTTGCAGAAACATAGTGCATGACGATGGATTGTGTCACGGCTGCGCGCGCGTCACCCAAATTGAAACCTGAGGCTTCCAGATTGGCGGCGGCCTGTTCTTGACCACGCTTTATGCCGCCAAACAAATCAATCACGAATGTCCCACCTAGGCTGCTCGTGTCGTTCGTTGTTGTAGGCAGATTATCCACACCAGTGCGGTTGACTGAGCTGGTGAGATTGCCTGTCGTTTGTGCATTGATTCCAGTTGCTCGCAGTTGTGCTTCGGATTTGCGAATGCGGGCGAGGCTGGTTTGAATTGTCAGATTGTTTGCGAGCCCTTGAGCAACCAAATCGTTCAACAGCGGATCCTTCAACTCGCGCCACCACATCTGCAATTCGGGAGACTGGAGCGATGAGCCACCCCCTGCTGTAAATGCGGCAGGCATGTTCATGCTTGGTGGCGTAAAATCGGGCCCAGCAGCTGTGCAGGCGGACAAGGAAAGAGCCAGCGCCGTGCTCAGGATGAATTTAGTTTTCATTGAGCGAAATTTCCTTTTTTAACTGTTGCTCGGCCGCCTTCGATCCAACGCTCGACGTTGGCGAAGTCGAAATAGGAGGCCAAGACGGCAGGGAAAACCAGCACCACCAGAACTAGCGAAGCCAGAACACCAAAGGCGACGGAGACAACAACAGGGACAATCGTCACCAGCGAGGGGGAGGTTTCAAAAACCACCGGCAAAAGGCCGATGAATGTCGTGGTCGAGGCAAGCAAAACCGGTCTGAAACGACGACGCATGGCTTCAACAGCCGCTGTCACATGATCCGTATTTTGTGCGTTCTGCTCAAAAAAGCCGACAAACAGGATCGCGTTATTCACGACTATGCCGGCCAGTGACGCAAAACCGATCACAGAGGGCATTGACATATCAATGCCGATTGCCAAATGACCCAAGATGACACCGATGAGAGCAAAAGGGATCGACGTCATGATGAAGATCGGCAGAACATAGCTTCTGAACTGGAAGGCCAGCACGAGATAAACCACCACAAGCCCAATGGCCAAGGCGCTAAAGATCGAGCCTTGCGTTTCTGCCTGACTCTCCGTCGCGCCGCCGACGGAAAAAGTGACATTCGGATATTTGGCCGCGATGTCCGGTGCGAGCTGCCTTAGAGCGATTTCACTAATGCCATTGGCGGTTTGCACATTTCGGTCGATCTCGCCGATGATACGTGCCCGGGCAAGGCCATTCTCGCGAGTGATCTGCGAAAATGTCGATGCCTTGGAAATGTCCGCAACGCGCGACAGCGCGGCTTGTTCTCCGGTTGGCAAGGTGACAGGCAAGGCGCGCAAAGCAGTCAGGCTTTCGGCCACATCTGGTTGACTTACTATGACGTCGAAACCGGTTTGCCCCACTCGAAACGTATCTGTGGTCGTACCTGTAAACGAGGTGCGCAATTGCTCTGACAACCCAGACGTGGTCAGGCCGAGCGAGCTGCCATACGCGGTGAGCATCAATTGCACTTCGTTCTGGCCTAACGTGAAGTCAGAATAGACAGATCGTACATCGCTGCGCGCGGCCAAAGCAGTCAACAATTCTGAAGACGCCTCCGCCAAATCATCTATATCCTGTGACATGACTGAGATATCAATGTCACTCCCGCCGGGCGTCACGCTGGTTGTAGTATAGTTGATCTGGGACAGATCGGGGATTGGTCCAGTGGCTGCTTTTACATTGTCGAGAAGTTCGGCGGATGACACATTGCGCCTTTCGCTTGTCAGTATATCCACTGTGACCGTTGCAGTGTGTGGGCCATTGTTACTGACGTCGCTGTTGCGGCCATATTCAACCAGGACACGCTCTACCAAAGGCAACACGCCATTGGTGCCGGGCGTGTAGCGCGCATCTATCTGCTCGACTCCAGCTAGCACTTTGGCCACTGCACTTTGCGTTTGATCAAACTGCAAACCCGGCGTGAGTGCGATACGTACTTCAAGGGTATCGGCATCGGTTTGGGGAAAGCCGATCAAACGAACTTGTCCTGAAGTCACCAATCCGATGCATAGGATGAACGCACCGATCGTCGCACCCAATGTCGCATAGCGCCACCGCGTTATGAATGTGACGAGCGGAACGATGCCGCGATCACAAAAAGCTTCTAACAGGCGCGGGATCATTCGTTTGCGGGTGTCACTTGTGCGCGGCACGGCATGAGACAGGTGATTGGGCAAGATCAAGAAGGCCTCTACAAGCGAGGCTAATAGCGTGACCAGCAAGACAATCGGGATCACTTTCAAAATTGACCCTATCTCTCCTGACAGAAACATCAACGGACCAAAGACGGCAGCCGTGGTCAGAAACGACGATACCACGCCAACTATAACTTCACTTGTGCCTTTGACCGCTGCTTCTTTCGGCGGAAGCGTGTCACGCCATTTGTCGATATTTTCGGCGATTACGATACTGTCGTCCATGATGATGCCGATGGACATCAAAAGCGCCAGAACCGAGATGACATTGATGGTCACTCCGAGCGCGCCCATGATGAAAAGCCCAAGCAAAAAGGAAAACGGCAGCGCCATTGAGATCCACAAAGCATCCCGCAACGAAAAAAACAGACACATGATGATGAAAACCAGTGCCAAGGATTGCAGGGCATTTTTCAGAACGAGCGTGATGCGGTCAGAAATCACCTCTGTCGAATTATTAATGATTGTAAGTTTCAGACCTCCGCCAATCTGTGTTCTAAGCTTTGCAAGGTAGCTCTCTACAGTTGCGTAGGCTTCGATTGCGTCGTCATCAGAGGTTTTGTTGAGTGTGATAATCGCGGCTTTCTGACCCTCGATTTCTGAGCGCAGCGCCGTATCCGCCAGTGCAAGCGTCACATTCGCAACGTTAGACAAGCGCACAGTATCGCCGGCGCTACCCTCTATGATGGTCAGCTTTTTTAGATCCGCAACACTGCGCTGTCTGCCGTCGATGCGCAGGCTGTAGTTTTCCGCGGCTGTCTCGACAGTTCCGAGCGGGCTGGAGGTCGAGCGCTTTGATATCGCGTCGGCAACGTCTTTTGGGGACAGGCCGTAGCGCTGAAGGGCAACGTCATCCAAATGCACCACGTATTCCAAGGTTGAGACACCGCGAACAGTTGCAGATGCCACCCCTGAGAGAGACGCCAAATCAGCTGCAAGCGCACCCGCGTAGCGCACCAATGCTTCATCCGACGCAAGGCCCGAAACCGCCAAAAGCGCAATCTGTTCTGTGCGACCCGCAATCGAAACGCTTGGTTCTTCAGCGCCATCTGGCAGATCTTGTATAGCAGCGACTTCTGAAAAAATGTCATTGAAGAACTGCGTGATATCACCGCCTTCGGCCATTATTAGTGTGGCACTCGCGCGGGCCGGAACGGACTGACATGTCATGTCGTCCAAACCGTTCACAGCACGCAAACCGTCATCCAGCAATTTGCAAATTTCTTGATCTACGTCTTGCGCTGTAGCACCGGGGTACGCCACCGTTACTGAAACGCGCGAGGCCGAAAATTCAGGAAATGTCTCACGCTCCATACCCCCAATGGCGCTTAGCCCTAAAAATAATCCCGCGATCAAGAACAGATTGGCAGCGACTGAGTGGCGAGCGAAAAAGCCGATCATGGCTGGTTGCTTCCATGCTCGACACCCAGTTCGACAAGTTCAAGCAAAAGCCCTATCGTCGCTGGGCTTGGATCGGAGAGCACAACGCGTGCTCCGCTGCTCAAGCCCTCACGTATCTCCAATTGATCGCCATAAACGGTGCCAATGATAACATCGCGCCGCACGAGGCGGTTGTCTGAATTGGCGACATAGAGATAGGTCGTGCCGGCTTCATATCGCAGCGCCCGTTCCGGTACCAAAAGCACATCATCGATGGGTGGACCTGTCAAGATGACCTCAACAAAACCACCTGAGATGAGGGGAGGGCCCGCTGGGTCTTGTGGAGATTTCACCGTGTTCTCAACTTGAACAACGACCCCAATTGCACCCGTGCTTTCATCTATTTGCCCTGTGACCCGCGTGATAATTGCAGGCCATGTACGAGCGGTTCCACCACCAAATTGCGTGATGACCTGAGCTTGCAATGTAGCTCCTGCACGGCTCAAAGTACCATCATTTTGATTCTCTTGTTCGGGTGACTGACTTGTATTCACTGCTTCAACAAGCTGCGCGAAATCGCTGGGTTGAAAGGCCGCTTTGATCTCTACCGTGTTGACAGTTTCGAGCGTTATCAATGTATCCCCCGGTCGCACATACTCCGACGCGCTCGCGCGGCGCTCACTTACGCGACCATCGAGCGGAGCGAGCACCCGGGTGCGCGCCAGATCGCGCTCTGCACTTTCCAGATCAGCTTGCGCCTTAGCCAAGACTGCCTCGGCAGAGCGAAGATCAGGCGCGACCAAGGCCAAGGTTGCCTCAAGCGAAGTGACCGCAGATTGCTGTGATAGAAAAGTGCGATTGGCGCTATCCAACTCTGTGGCCGCGACGGATCCACCTTTGATGAGTTTCTCTATGCGATCACGATCAGCGCGGTAAATTTCAAGAATTTTGCGCTCAACATCAAGCGAGGCTTGCGTATTGCTCGCGTTGACTTGCAGCGCTTGAATGTCTGCTTGCGCGCGCAACACATCGGCCTCGCGTTGGGCAACGTTAATTTGATAATCGCGTGGGTCGATCTCGAACAGAAGATCGCCTGCACTTACCATCTTGCCCACTTGCAAGTCGTCGTCATAGACCACCAACCGACCCTCAACCTCGGCCACCCCAGACCACGAGCGTGTCGTTTCAACGCGCCCGAAGCCACGAGCCTCAGCTGAAACAATCCGCGGCATGACTTTCACAAAGCTGACCGGATAACCGATCTCCTCGCGCTCGCGTCCATTCGCTTTTGGCTGATTATTCATCCAGTTCAAAACCATTAGGGCCAAAACAATCGGCGGTAGGATCAGCAGTTTGCTAAGGATAGAACGGAGCATTAGATTTCCATTTGATTTGTTATAACGCATAAAATTATTCGTGCTGCTGGTGTTAGCCAGATGTTGCGTTTTGCAATTCTGCCGCAGAAACAAGACCGTCTGAGTTGGCATCAAGATGGGCGAATGCTCTTTTATAGAGCCCTAGTTTTTGGACACGAAGTGATTGTCGGATCTTTGAGGCTGCATTGAGGTTAATGAATGCTGTAAACTCGGCTTGAGACAAAGAACCATCAGAATTAGCATCCGCCATTTGGAAATTTGCAATCGCTTGTTTGGAGGCTAACTGCGCGGTTGCGGCGGACGCAACGACGAGACCAATAATTACGACCAGCGATGTGGTAAATGTATTTGAGAAGGTACGTGGTAACAATTTTGAACGCCTTTTATTGATAAACTCAGGCATCCCTAGCATCAATCTATTTCAGGCGTGTTGCACTCAGCGCGTAATTTGTTTCAATCTGTTTCAGATTGGCTGATTTGTCTTTCTTTGAAACATAAAGGCTGCCATGGATGGCGAAACTGTGTGATATTGCGCTTTATGAACACCAAACCAGATCGCATAATTGTCGTGGATGACGACCCCGAACTTAGGGCTTTACTGAAACGCTTCCTGACAGAGCACGGGTTTGAGACCCGTACAGTCGACGGTGGGGCTGCGTTAGAGCGCGAACTGACGCGCAATCCACCGGATGCAATTGTGCTTGATCTGATGATGCCTGGCGAGAACGGCTTGGCCGTATGTCGGCGTTTGCGCGCACAGGGAACCTCGACACCAATTGTTATGCTTACTGCGCGAGGAGATCCGATTGACCGGATTGTCGGGCTTGAAACAGGTGCCGACGATTATTTAGGTAAACCGTTTGAACCTCGCGAGTTGGTAGCCCGATTAAACGCAGTTCTCAGACGCACGCGCGACACAGGGCAGCCAAACACTGAAGCGGTGTTTCGTGTGGGACCACTTACAATCAACATGGCTGAGATGTCTGTTCACAAGTCAGGCAACACCATCAAGCTTTCCAGCCGAGAATTTACTTTGCTTGCGACCCTTGCACAAAGCGCAGGACATCCATTGACGCGCGCGCAATTGATCGATCGTGCCTTTGGGCGCAATGCAGAGGTCAGCGATAGGGCTATTGATGTCCAGATTACGCGGCTCAGACGCGCCATAGAAGATCGCAGCAATACACCTTTATTAATCAAAACGATAAGAGGTGTCGGGTATGTCTTGGCAGCGCGTCATGATTAGAACGCTTCTTGGACAGAATATCGCTGTCCTTTTGGTCTCCGTACTATTCGCGCTGGTGTTGTCATTGAGTCTTCTTATTTTCTTTTTTATTAGGCCCGAGGCCCAGCGTGCCGCGCTCGTGACTGCTGGTTTAACCGAAGTGCTCGCGGTTTTGGCTGACGGGATAGACGCCTCGGAACGTGTAAAAACCTTGCAGTTTTTCAACAGTCATCCTCAGCTAAATGTGAAGGTGTCAAGCGATGCTCCGAGTGGAACCGCGCAGCCACAAACTATTCCCGGGAGGTTTTTTTTAAGGGAGCTAAGGGCGTATAACCATGGCGGTGTTACAAAAGACTGGCGTGTTGGCGACGATGGCTGGCTTTGGGTTCAGCTGACAGAAAGTAAGCCACCGATTTGGGTTTCATTTCGCACCACTCCTGAACGCGATCCGATCAAAGCCTTCGCAGGCGTGTTTACTGTCGCGCTTTTGAGCAGTCTCATCGGCGGTGTGTTCTTGCAGCGTTATCTTGCGCTCCCACTGAAAATGCTTGAGGACGGAATTGATCACGCAGTGAGTGGAACAAATCTGCACAAATTCGATGAGGATGGTCCACGTGAGATTGCCGCCATCGCGCGTGCGCTCAATCAGATGTCGGAAACGATGCAAATGGCTGAAATGGACAGGGCCGTCATGCTCGCGGGTGTCAGCCACGATCTGCGCACCCCTTTAACCAAGCTACGCTTGTCGCTTACGATGCTTCACGGCGCGGATCCGGATTTATTGATCTCAGCAGAGCGGCAGGTGTCACGGATTGAGACAATGATGGCTCAATTCCTCGAATATGCGCGTGGCTTTTCGAAAGAACAAATGCAAACAGTCAATCTCAAGTCGCTGCTGCACGAGGCAGTTATAATCAGCTCTGTCGATACGTCCACCAAGATTGAATGCCCTGCTGAAATGCATGTTGTTTTGAAACACAGCGCAGTCCTTCGCGGCGTAAGCAATCTGGTAATAAACGCAAGCATTCACGGCATCCCACCGATCGAAATAAGAGCGCGGCGCAGCAATGGAATTTTGACAATAGATGTAAGCGATGCAGGTTTGGGAATCGCTCCAGATGAGGTCAATTTACTCATCAGACCATTTGCCCGCGGAGACTCTGCACGAACAAATGGGGGTACAGGCCTTGGCCTCGCTATAGTCAATCAAGTTGCGTTAGCGCACAAGGGAACTTTAGACTTTAAGCGTACAGAGGAACGTTTCAGAGCAATTCTAAAGTGGCCAGAATAACGCCTAGAAAAATTTTACAACATTCGAATCGCGTCGCGTTCAATAGACAACATATAGCCTTTGCGTGGAATGTTTTTCACCAACAACTGGCTAACAATTTGGTTACCCAATTGGTCACGCAAACGTTTTACACGAGTTGCTCCAGCTGCCTCCTCACAGTCAATGGCACGTTTACCTGAAATCATCGCCTCTAACTCCGCACCTGACATAACTTCATCATCAAGGCGCGCTTCACATAAAACTGATAGGGTTTCCATAATGCTCTCAGTAAGTTCAAATTCCATATTATTGATATAGACAACTTGTTCATCACGGCTAACGATAAGGCTGTTAATATGGATGCCAAACTGTTGAATTTGATCGAGCCGTCTGGATAGACCGTAGTTGGTAAACAAAAAATAAAGGGCCGACAGCAACAATGCAGATGCCAAAAGCAACAAAATGAAAATGATCAAACGGTAACCTTCTAACACTCCTGCAAAGGCCGTCCCAGATTGGGCCATGACCTCCAGCAACTTTACCTGCTCTGTCGTAGTTATTGCATCATTTTCCAAAAAGATACGCTCGACGCGATCGTTGAATGCGTTGGCGTCCGGCAAAGACAAGAACAAGACAACGGCAGACGCAAGAATTAGAAAAAGGATCAGAATCGATCCCCAGATGACCAAATTGTTTGATCTATAGCGCGATTTTTTTAGTTTAATATTTAAGGAAGTATCGTCCAACATTGTCCCGTCTTTGCTGTAGGCCACTTTCATCGAAAGCAGACATGACTGTCAAAAGCGACCAACCGCCTACTGCAATCCGCTGGCTGACAACACTTCTGCGCCGCGACTTGTTAGAACAATCACCACTGCTCAGCTTCATTACACCATAGTGCAATCGCAACGCCCCACCGTCAGAACGCTTTGCCTTATAATCCACATAACAATGAGACTGCGCCATAAGCATTTTGGGCAGTAACAGAATCATGATCGTGACACATATGAGAAAAATATTTTTCATAAAAGGAATCGTGCGCAATCCGACGACATTATTCAATATCAAACCCACAGTTTTCCAATGATATCACATAACATACAGTTGTTTTTGTCTGACATCAGTGTTCGAGGCCATGTTTCCCTCATTAAGCGCACTCAACTTGGGAGCGCCCCTTAAAAGGAAAAAGAGATGCTTCGCAAATATACAATAACCAGTTTTATCGCCCTTTCAATTGCTACTGCACCCTTAGCCACACCGGCTGCAATGGCCAAAGATAACGTGGATCGCTTTCTTATAGGCTTGGCCACTATTGGAATCGCTAGCGTCATAGCAAATGAAGTGAGCGGCAACAAAAAACAATGGCGAGTCGAACGCCAGTCGCCAGAAATTAATCCCCACAGAAAACACTCCCACAAAAAGAACAAACACCGCCATCACAGTCATGCGGAGTCAAAACATGTGCACCACAATCATTATAAACCTCGTACATGTTTACGTCAGCGATGGACAAATGATGGTTGGATTAAATTCTATTCCAAACGGTGTTTGCGCCAGCACGGATACTAGACCTCTGGCCAAAAGATTTAGTGGGGCAGAAGGTAACAGAACTCCCTATTTTATCAGTTTGACTTGCAAACAGTGCGCACAAGCTGCACGAAGACCATTATGATCGATGCAAACATTGAACCAAATCTTCGTGGCCAATTTGGTGCTGACGCTCGCATCGCCGGTGTAGATGAGGTTGGGCGTGGCCCTTGGGCCGGCCCAGTAACAGCCTGTGCCGTTGTTCTAGACCCTTCAAATATTCCAGAGGGATTAGCAGATTCCAAAACCCTTTCGGCAAAAAAACGAAATGCATTATTTGAGCCAATTCTCAACAGCGCCGACGTTGGAATTTCACATGTCAGTGTTGAAGAGATCGACCGCCTCAATATATTGCAAGCGTCCTTACTTGCCATGCGGCTGGCACTCGAGCAACTAAAAACACCGGCAGATTTTGCGCTGATCGACGGAAACAAGACGCCATCAAACCTGCCCATGCCATCAGAATGCCTGATCAAAGGCGATGCGCGTTGTTTATCCATTGCAGCAGCATCTATTGTCGCCAAAGTCACACGCGACCGAATAATGGTGTCACTTGCGCAACAGTTTCCCCAATATGGTTGGGAGACAAACGCAGGATATGGTACAAAAATACATCAGCAAGGACTAAAAAACTACGGCGTAACACAACATCATCGGCGTTCGTTTAAGCCAATCTACAACATCTTGTAAGCTCCAAAAACACCCCATTTTTAATCAGAATTAAATTTGACATCGGTAGCCCGATGCTCAATGCTCCGTTCAACGACGCAAAAAATTGCGCGATGACGAGGCAGTAATGACGAACATAAAGAAACCGAACGGCGGGGTGACTCTGCCGTACAACCAGATTTTGTCTGGTGATTGCATTGAAGTAATGGATGCGCTTCCAGCTGAGTCTGTAGACCTTGTGTTTGCCGATCCACCATATAATTTACAGCTCAAAGGTGAGTTGCACCGCCCTGACAATTCCAAAGTGGATGCTGTGGATGATCACTGGGACCAATTCGATAGCTTTCGTGATTATGACAACTTTTCCAAAGAATGGCTGCGCGCTGCGCGTCGTATTTTGAAGCCAAATGGTGCAATTTGGGTCATTGGATCCTATCATAATATCTTCCGCGTTGGCACAGCTTTGCAGGATGCTAATTTTTGGATTTTAAACGATGTTATTTGGCGCAAAACTAACCCAATGCCGAATTTTCGCGGTGCCCGTTTAACCAACGCACATGAAACAATGATTTGGGCGGGTAAGTCACAGAAATCAAAACCAACTTTCAACTACGAAGCATTGAAAGCGCTCAATGACGGCGTACAAATGCGATCTGATTGGTTGTTGCCGATCTGTAATGGGCACGAACGCTTAAAAGATGAAGATGGTAATAAAGCACACCCAACGCAGAAGCCAGAAAGCTTACTACACCGTGTACTAATCGGATCCACAAATCTAGGTGACGTAATTTTGGACCCCTTCTTTGGAACAGGCACGACGGGTGCTGTAGCAAAGAAACTGGGTCGTAATTTTATTGGGATTGAACGTGAAGCAGCCTATCGGAAAGTTGCTACAAAACGGATTAATGCAATCCATGCGTTGGATAAATCATTTCTTGAAGTGTCCACGTCTAAACGTGCCGCTCCGCGTGTTCCGTTTGGACAATTAGTTGAAAGAGGAATGCTGGAACCCGGCGAAAAGCTCTATGCTTTGAACGGCCGTCACACTGCAAAAATTCGTGCTGATGGGACATTGGTTGGTACTGATATCATCGGGTCCATTCACCAGGTTGGGGCCGTATTAGAAGGTGCACCATCCTGCAACGGTTGGACGTACTGGGGGTTTCGCAAAAAAGGTAAGACCATCCCAATCGACCTTCTCCGAGAACAAATTCGCGCTGAGATGACAAATTAAAGACAACGTTTAAAAGATTACCGCCGATGTTCAGGGTCACTCCAGAACACGAAACCTGACTAGTCCCGCCCTCTGTGGCGGGACCTTTTACAACTTAGTCAGCAAAACCAACCAAAGAGTTCTTATTTACCACAGGATCCCTGCACCTTAATATCGCACATCCATTAGCCTGAGCAGATTTCGCAATCTCTTAATCCGACTGGACAAAAATCCATCTATTT